>JAIXVL010000217.1 GCA_027483045.1 Lysobacteraceae bacterium | reverse complement strand
GGAGGCGCGTTTGAAGGTGGTGTTCGATGTGTCGGTGGACAAAAAAAAAAAAAAAAAAGACAAAGTGAAAGGCGCAATCCGAACCGATTTCATTCTTTCCGCCGAGATCATCGTGATTTCGCTGGGCACCGTTGCTACGGCGCCCTTCATGCAGCAACTGGGCGTGCTCGCGGGTATCTCGGTGCTGATGACCATCGGCGTGTACGGCCTGGTGGGTGGCATCGTGAAGCTGGATGACGCCGGCCTTTGGCTACAGAAGAAAGCCAATGCGGCGGCACGAATGCTGGGGCGCGGACTGTTGCTGGGCGCGCCGGTGCTCATGAAGTTTCTTTCAGTGGCAGGCACCGCGGCGATGTTCCTGGTGGGTGGCGGCATCCTGGTGCACGGTCTGCCCACGGTGCATCACTTGGCCACGGCGGTTCTGCCCAATGCTGGCATTTGGCTAACGCTCGGGGATGCCTTGTGGTCGGGCATCGTCGGCGTCGTGGCGGGTGCGTTGGCCCTTGCTGTCGTTGAAGGCATTAAGCGCCTTCGCAAGCGCTAGATCATCCATGCCGCGAAAAGCAGAAGGCCGCCTCGAGGCGGCCTTCGTTGTTCAGCAATTCGGAAAAATCAGAACAGTTCGATGTCGTCGCCCTTGTTGTTCATTTTTTCCATGAACTCCGCGATGGCTTGCTCCACCGTGAGGCCACGAATCAGCACGGCTTCAAACATCTCGACTTCTTCGGGCATCGAGTAGCGCGACCGAATCTTGGCTTGTAGCTCGGCCCAAGCTTCCGCCGAAATGGCTTGCCGCTCATCGCCGACCAGTTCCGCCAACCAGGCCAAACCGTGGTTCACGTGCGCAAGGCGTTGCGAGAGACGGTCGTAAAACTGGAAGGCCACAATGGCCTGATTGACCATACCGGCCACGTTCATGGTGGCCATCATCAGTTCCATCTTCACTTGGCCGGTGGCTTCGGTATCCGCCAAACCACTGATGCGCTCATTGATGAGCTTGATGGTGTTGGCCATGGTGGTGAAGGTGCCCGTCAGGGCGTCCACAGACGCATTGCTGTCGGTCATGGCCGCTTCGACTTGGGCCACAGCCAGTTCCATCATCAGCACGGTTTCGCGAAGGTGATTCCAGTCCTGCCCCGGATTGTGGGCCTGAGTGCCGCGAACGCCGCCGTTGTTATCCGTCATGTGCTCTCCCCGAGTTCGGTGCCAGCCCGCGCATCCCTGTTGCTTCGCGGCCCCGTCCTTGGGTGGCGGCCCTGCACCCCATAGTGCGGAAACCTTCGCCCCGCCGCCAGCGCTTTTGCGTGCGTTTGCTCATTTTGAAGGTTGTGCCTGTGAGAACGGCGGCTACGGCTGAAGCTGAAGACGCGTCTTCGCCGGGCCGGGCAGGAAGGGCGCGGGGCGGCCTTCCACCCAATCGGCATGGCCTGCGCCCCAGAAGGGCGAGAGCGGATTACCCACTTGGCCCGCCGGAAGCTGAAAGTAGCCTTCCGCTTCATGGCCGGGAGAAACCACCATGCGCTGGCTGGCCCCAAAACTGGCGGCCTGAACGCGCGGCATTTGCGCATCGCCGGGCAGCGGGTCGGCGGCCATGCACAACTTCTCACCCAACAGGGGAATGGCCGAGGCCAAGGGGTGGCAAATGCGCGCGGTATTCACCTCGCCCCAAGTGCGTTCAGAGAGCGGGCCCGGGTGGTCGCCCTTGATGGCTTTTGCTGCCGAGGAAGCAGCATCGGCCAGCAAAGCGTCCCAAGACTCGAATTTTGGCGGCATCAGGTGCGCGGGACGTTGTTCCAGCAGAGGCCACACCACGCCTTCCAGTTGCGGCAGGTCGGGCATGACGAAGTCGGCGCCTAGGGCCACTTTGGCCGGTCCCAGAAGGCCATCGCGCACGCGGCCGATGACTTCGAGTCGGAAGGCGCGAGTGATTCGGTACCCGGCTGAATCTGGGGATGCGCGGCCATTCCAATCGGCGGCTGCATCGGCAATCTCTTTCCACTCCGCGGCCGAAAGCGGCTCGACACTGCGACGAAGCAGCTGGTTCCAGCGCTCCAAGAAGAGCGCGCGATCATCGAGCTGCAAGGCCAGCAAGCGAGCTTCGTTGATAGGGCCGGGGGCATTCATGTGGTCGGCAATCTGCTTTTGACGCGCACCCAAGGCATAGCCGGAATCTCCGATCAGGGCCAAAAGCTCGCCATCGGCGATGCGCGCGTTGGCCGACCACAGACGACCAGACGGAGGGTCGATAAGCTCGGGCTGTGGCAAGGCCGTAGCCGATCGCCAGCCCGCCCAGTCGCAGCCCTCCAAGGGCAGCATCGGCGCCTTGGGGTCGCAAGCTCCCGTACGCAGCGGCATCCGACCGATGAGGCGCCAGGCAATCCGACCCTGACGATCAGCGACCAGCAGGTTTTGCGCGGGAACGCCGGCTTCGCGAGCGATTGAGAGTGCGTCGTCCAAGGATGCGGCACGCGCAAGAGTCAGAAGCCCATAGTTGAGGCTGCCCGGCGTTTGCGCGGTCCAGCGGAGGGCCAGTGCACTGCCGTCGTCCTCATCGCTGGTGATGGGGCCCCAGCGCGTATCGCGCACTTCCAGAATCTCGGGCGACGCATTCGCCACATCGATTTGTTCGCGATGCACCACCACGGCTTCATCGCCTTCGGGCGTGCGGTACCGGGTTTTTTCGGCGTCAGCGAAATCGACACGGAAGAAATCCAGCCAATCGCCGTAGCTGTTGGTGAAGCCCCAGGCCACATGCGTATTGCTGCCGACGATGATGCCGGGAATACCGGGCAGGCTGACGCCGCTCACGTCGACGCGACCTTCGGGCGCTTGCGCATCGGCGTAGCGCAGTCGCGCGCGGAACCACAGCGAAGGTGCGCGAAGACCGAGATGCATATCGTCGGCCACGATGGCGCGGCCATCGGCGGTGGCAGTCGCGCCTGCAGCGAAGTTGTTGCTTCCCGGAGCGGCGGGCTCGGCCTGCGCTGTACTCACGCTTTCTTTAGGCGCGGGCAGTTGGCGCAAATCAAGCGTGGCAGCATCGGGAAGCACAGCATTGCCGCGTGCTTCACCAAACAACGGGGCATCCCATTCGGTGCCATCACGGAACAGCAATTCCGCGAGCGGCCCCGGCAAGGTTTGCCGGATGCGCCACAGCGCGAGCTCGCGAGAATTGGTTTCGTCCTGCAAATCAAAAAACATGGCGTAGCCCGCCAAAGCTGTGTCGGCTTCGGTCCACGGCTGCGGTGCTTGGCGCAAGAGCAGGTAAGGCCAAGGCCGAACGGCCAAGGCCTCGCGTCCGGCGTTCACGCCCTCGACATAGGCGCGCAATGCTTCTTGGCGATCGCCCGCGATGCTCTCGAGTTCGCCGCTCACGCGGGCGCGTAAGCGATGCACGCGATTGCGGCGGTCGGTTTCGAGTGCACGGGCGCCAAAAAGTGCGGAAAGCTCGCCTGCCGCTACGCGACGCAACAAGTCCATTTCGAAGTAGCGCTCTTGCCCATGCACAAAGCCGAGTGCGCGCGCCATGTCGGCTTCGTTCGCAGCATCGATGGTGACTACACCGTTGGCATCGCGTTCCACAGACACCGGCGCGGAAAGGCCTGCTAGTGCCAGTTCACCGTCGTAGCTCGGCACACTTCCGCGCAGCAGCAGCCAAACGGTCAGCGCCAAGAGCGCCGCAAGAATCAACAGCGCCAAAGCGCCACGTTTCAGCCACTTCAGCATGCCGCGCTCCTTGGTTTAAGCCGATTCGATGCGGTCCACTTTTTGGAACCCACGTGGTAGCAGATTGCCCCGTGCAGCGCGTGCGCCTTCGTAAGCCTGTAGGTCGCGCCAGCTCAGTGTGATTTTTCGAGCGCCACAGAACAATGTGACTTCGCCTCCTTGGCGCACCGCGCTGATGGCGACCACCGTTTCCTCGCCGCTCTTGAGCTTCGCGGGCGGGATCTGAATGAGCTTGTTGCCTTTACCTTTGTCCAGCTCGGGAAGGTCCTTCATTGGGAAGGCCAGCAAATGACCCGCACTGGTGATCACGACCACCCAGTCGGTGGCCGCATTCGCCACGGGCACGGGCGGCAGCACGCTGGCACCGGTATCCGGATTGAACAGCGCTTTGCCCGCTTTGTTGCGGCCCACGAAGTTTTCGAAAGCGGTGACAAAGCCGTATCCGAACGAAGACGCCAGCAAGAAGCGCTGGTTGTTCTCGCCGGCGAGCGTAGCCACCACGCTGGCACCGGAGGGCAGGGTAAAGCGGCCCGTCAGTGGTTCGCCGTTGCCGCGTGCCGAAGGCAGCGTGTGCGCAGCCGTCGAGTAAGCGCGACCCGTGCTGTCGAGGAAGGCCGCTTGCTGATTGCTGCGTCCGCGCGCGAACGACAACAGCGCATCGCCATCGCGATAGCTGAGCGTTGAGGCATCGACATCATGGCCCTTCGCGGCGCGAATCCAGCCCTTCTGCGACAGCACGATGGTCACCGGCTCGCTGGGTACGAGTTCCGTTTCGTCCATGGCTTGAGCAGCGCTGCGTGCCACCAGCGGGCTGCGGCGCGCATCGCCGAACTTCTTGGCGTCGGCCAACAGTTCGTCCTTCAGAAGCTTTTTAAGCTTGGCGCTGCTGTCGAGAATGCCGATGAGTTTTTCACGCTCTTTAGCCAACTCATCCTGCTCGCCGCGAATCTTCATTTCCTCGAGACGCGCCAACTGCTTCAGCTTGGTGTCGAGGATGTAATCGGCTTGGTCTTCGCTCAGGTTGAAGCGCGCCATCAGCACGGGCTTCGGCTCGTCCTCGCTGCGGATGATGCGAATGACTTCATCCAAGTTGAGGAATTCCACCAACAGGCCGTCCAACAGGTGCAGCCTGCGCTCGACCTTATCGAGGCGATGCTTCAGGCGGCGCTTCAGCGTATTGCTGCGGAACTGCAGCCATTCGCCCAGGATGGCGCGCAAGCCGCGCACGCGTGGTCGACCATCCAAGCCAATGATGTTGAGGTTGATCCGGAAGCTTTTTTCCAGATCGGTGGTGGCCATCAAGTGGCCCATCAATCCATCGATATCGACGCGGTTGCTGCGTGGCACGAGAACCAATCGCACCGGGTTTTCGTGATCGCTCTCGTCGCGCAGATCTTCCAGCCACGGCAGCTTCTTCGCGCGTAGCTGCGCGGCGATCTGCTCCATGATCTTCGACGGCGACACCTGATACGGCAGCGCAGTGATGACGATGTTCTGGCCTTCTTTGATGTACGTGGCGCGGGCGCGAACGCTGCCATTGCCGCTTTCATACATCGCCAGAATGTCGGCTGCGGGCGTGATGATTTCCGCGCTGGTGGGGTAGTCCGGGCCGCGGATGTGCTCGCACAAATCGCGCGTCGTGGCTTCGGGGTCGTCGAGCAGGCGAACGCAGGCGCTGACCACTTCATTGAGGTTGTGCGGCGGCACGTCGGTGGCCATGCCGACCGCGATGCCCGTGGTTCCGTTCAACAGCAGATGCGGAAGGCGCGAGGGCAGCCACGTGGGCTCTTCCAAGGTGCCGTCAAAGTTGGGCGTCCACTCCACCGTGCCTTGGCCGAGTTCGCCGAGCAGCACTTCGGCGATCGGTGTGAGCTTGGATTCGGTGTAGCGCATCGCCGCGAAGCTTTTCGGATCGTCCGGCGAGCCGAAGTTGCCCTGGCCTTCAATCAGCGGGTAGCGGTACGAGAAGGGCTGGGCCATCAGCACCAGCGCCTCGTAGCAGGCCGAATCGCCGTGCGGGTGGAACTTACCGATCACGTCGCCGACGGTGCGGGCCGACTTCTTCGGCTTCGCGCCGGCGTTGAGGCCCAGTTCGCTCATGGCGTAGATAATCCGGCGCTGCACCGGCTTCAGCCCGTCGCCAAGGAAGGGCAGGGCGCGGTCGAGCACCACGTACATCGAGTAATCGAGGTAGGCGCGCTCGGCGTATTCGTGCAGCGGGATTTGTTCGAAGCCGTGGAACGTGGGGCGGGCGGGATCGGTCATCGGAACGCGGGAAGCCTTGAAACGGGGGGTCGAGTTTAGCGGGTCGGGGGTCTCAACCCGTGCGATTTTCGGCCATTCGCTAGGCTGACTTCCGGCAGATTGACCCCCTCTGGCCTACCGCGCAGCCTCCTGACAGCCCATACGAGCCGACGCCATGCCATTTTCGCCGCGTATCCCCGCAGTGTTGTTCGCGCTCGCGGCTGCAGGTCTTCCCGCCTGGTCTATGGCTGTGGGGCCCACATCCGCAATTGACGCGCTGGCGAAGCAGGCGATGGCCGCCACTGGCGCACGCGGTCTTGCCATTGCGGTCATTGATGACGGGCAGATGCTGCATGTCGGGGCGTGGGGTGAGCGCAACGCAAAGGGTGAGCCACTCACGGTTGACACGGTCATGTACGGGGCCTCGCTCACGAAATCCGTGGTGGGATACCACGCGATGCAGATGGTGGATGCGGGCCGGCTCGACCTCGATCGCCCTTTGGCGGAGTATCTGCCGAAGCCCTTGCCCGAGTACGGCAACATCGAGACCCGCGCCGACTGGTCGCCGCTCGCCGATGACCCGCGTTGGAAGCAGGTGACGGCGCGCCAGGTCCTGACACACAGCGTAGGTTTTTCGAACTTTGGATTCCTGGAGCCAGACGGTCGCCTGCGCTTCCATTTCGATCCAGGAACGCGTTACGCGTACTCAGGTGACGGCTTCATCTTGCTGCAGTTCGTTTTGGAAGCTGGTCTCGGTATGGATTTCGCCGCTTCGACGCAAGACCTCATCTTCACTCCTCTTGGAATGTCGAAGACCAGCTTGGAGTGGCGCCCTGACTTTGCGGAAAACCTGGCGGATGGCTGGATGCTTGACGGCACTGTAGAGCCGCATGACGAACGCAGCACGCCGCGTGCAGCCGGTTCGATGGATACCACCATCTCTGACATGGCGCGTTTTGCAGCTGCTTATGTGCGCGGTGAGGGCCTTGCGCTTGCCTCTCGTGCAGCATTGACGACGCCGCAGCTCGCCATCACCACGCGTTCGCAGTTCCCCAGCTTGCAACCCGAGCTGCCCGTCTCCGAGCGTCGTGCGGATCTCGCTGCCGGCTTTGGCGTGGTGGTGTTCGAGGGCCCTCAGGGTCGCGCGTTCTTCAAGGGTGGCCACAACGACTCGACGGGCAACACTTGGGTGTGCGTGGAGGCCACGCGCGACTGTGTACTTATTCTTGCCAACGACGTGCGTGCAGAAGCCGCATTCCCGACGATCGTGGCGACGCTGCTCGGTGAGACAGGCGCGCCTTGGCGCTGGGAGTATGGCGAGATGGCGTTTTGGAACGACGCTCAGGCGAGCCCGTAGCTGGTCGCAACCCATTGCATGAAAGCCGGTAACGGCATCGCGCCGCTGCTGCGCGTCACTTCATGCCCGCCCTCGCGGCTGCCTTGCCAGGCGATCAGCGTGGGCAGGCTCTGAATGCGGAATTGCGAGGCCAACTGCGGTTCGGCTTCGGTATCAAGCTTTACGAAACGGAACTGCGGTTCTAAGCGCGCGCACGCGGTTTCGAACGCAGGCGCAAAGCTGCGGCAAGGACCGCACCACGCGGCCCACGCGTCGATGATCACCGGTTGTTCGGATTTCAGCAGCAGGGCTTCGGCATTGGCGCCGGTGAGTGCAACGGGTTTACCCGTGAAGAGGCGATTGCCGCAGCGACCGCACTTTGGATCGTCGCCGAGCCGTGCGTCGGGTACGCGGTTGATCGCAAGACAGTGCGGGCAGGCGAGCTGGGTGGTTTCGGTGTCCATCCGCAGAGCGTAGCGCCGGTCGTGGCATCCTGCGCGCCTCGATCTCGCTGGAAGCCACCATGGACATGTACCTCGGAAACACCTACCTGTGGACCAAGCTGCTGCACACGCTGTTCGTCATCAGTTGGATGGCCACGGTGTTCTACTTGCCGCGCATCCTCGTGAACATCGCCGAGGCCGCGTCCGAGCCGGCCGTCGTCGCGCGCCTCGTGCTGATGGGCAAGCGCCTCTACCGCTTCGGCCACGTGATGCTGGGCTTCGTGTTCCTGTTCGGTTTTCTGCTGTGGTTCGGCCGCCTTATCGACAACTCGCTGTGGCCGCACATCACCGCAGGCCGCGGCTGGATGCACCTGAAGTTCCTGCTGGTGCTGGGTATCCTCGCCCACTTCATTGTCGCCGGCAGGATGGTGAAGGCCATCGAGAAGGGTGCGGCGCCGAAGTCGGCGACGTGGCTGCGCTGGTTCAACGAGATCCCGGTCGTGCTGCTGCTGGCTATTCTGGTGCTGGTTTTCATCAAGCCGATCTGAGGGCCCGCTTCAGCACCCACCAAGCGAACAGCCCACCGGTGAGGTACATCAGCAGCGAATACAGCGCCGGCACCACCGCGGCACCAGGCATCGACAGCACATGCAGGGCGACGAAGATCGCCAGCGTGCCGTTGTGGATGCCGATTTCGAAGGCGATGGCGGTGGCCTGCGGCACACCGAGGCGCGCGGCTCGGCCTGCGGCGTAGCCGGACAGCAGGCTCACGAGGTTGAACAGCAGGGCGGCGAGGCCGACCACGGCCGCGTACTTCGCCAGCGTCTCCCATTCGAAGAACACGGCTGCGCCAATCAGCACGACAAGGATCAGCGTCGAGGCGAGCCGGATCGGTTTGTCGAGTTTCTCGGCGATCACCGGGCGCCACGCGCGCAGGCTCATGCCGATCACCACCGGCAGGATCACCAGCACGCCGACTTCGATGATCTTGCGCGTTGGCGGCGGCACAGCCTGTTCGCTGGCCATCAGCCATGCGAGCCCCAGCGTCACCCAGACGGGCAGGGTCACGAGAGCGAGCACGCTGTTGATGGCGGTGAGCGTGATGTTCAACGCCACGTCGCCGCGCGCGAGGTGGGAGAACAGGTTCGCCGTCACGCCACCGGGCGAGGCAGCGAGCAGCACGAGGCCGAGGCCGAGCTCCGGCGGCAGGCCGAAGCCGATCGCCAGCCCGAAGGCTACGGGCGGCAGCACCACCGTCTGCACGAGCAGCGCGACGACGACCGCCTTCGGCGCAGTGGCCACGCGCTTGAAGTCGGCCAAGGTCAGGTGCAGGCCAAGCCCGATCATCACGATGCCCAGTGCGATCGGCAGAAACAGGCTGAAGATGGGGTTGTCGGCCACGGCTTACCTCAAGGAATCAAAACAATCTTTCCGACACTTTGCCCCGATTCGATGCGTTGCTGTGCCTTCGCGGCGTCAACAAGTGCGAAAGCTTCGACCGGCGGCGCTTGCAAGCGCCCATCGGCAAAGCGCTCGAGAAGCCAGAGCATGCCGCGGCGCAGCAAGGGCGCCTCTGCGGCAAGGAAGCTCAAGTTCGCAGCCATCACGCTGCGGTTGCTGGTGGTCATCTCGAGCGGATTGAAGCGCGGTGTGCGCAGCCAATCCCACGCAAGGCGTAACCAGTTCACACGGCCATTTTTGGGCAGCATGGAGGCAAAGCCGAAGATGACCAGCTTGCCCATGGGAGCGAGCAGGCCCCAGCTGTCATTCAAGGTGGAAACACCATTGGCATCGAAGATGGCGTCATATCCAGAAGGCGCAAACGCGCGCGCTTGTGCTGCCCAGTCGCCCGCGGATTTTTCGATCACGAGAGCCGCACCCTGAGCCGATGCAGCGGCTGATTTGTGCGGGCTTCCCACCACGCCCGCCGCTTGCACCTCGGCTAGTCGCGCCAATTGCAGCAGCGCACCGCCCACACCACCCGCGGCCGAATGCACTAGCCAGCGTTGCCCCGCATCGGGGTGTACTTGGCGATGCACCATGAACCACGCGGTCAAGAACACCGTGGGCAGCGCAGCGCCTTGTTCGAAGGAGAGCGCATCCGGCAGTGCGAACACACGATCGGTTGGCAAGCACAGATGGCTGCTGTAGCCGCTGAACAGGGTCACGGCCACCACGCGATCGCCGATCGCGAATTCCTTGGTGCCGTCGCCGAGTGCATCGACGACGCCAGCCACTTCAAATCCGGGCGTGATCGGATAGCCATGCAAGCGCTTGGCGCTTTCGTACAGGCCCATGCGAATGATGCCGTCGGCATAGTTCACGCCGCAGGCGGCCACGCGGATGCGCACTTCGCCGGGCTTGGGCAGTGGATCTGGTTCGGACACCAGACGAAGCTGCTCATAGCCGCCGGGTTGGGTAATCACGATGCGTTGCAAGGCGTGCTCCGTTAAAGACCTGAGCACGCACACTGCACGCGGCGGCGCAAAAAGAAAACGGGCCGAAGCCCGTTTTCGTTCAACGCGTTTCGCTGGGCTTAGCCCTGCTGCGAGCGCCGTTGGCCGCCACCGTCGTTACGACGCGGCTGTGCGCCATCGTTGCTGCGGCGCGGCTGGCCGGCGGCCTGCGTGCCTTGCGGACGACCACCACCACCATCGCGACGCGGGCCGTGGCCCTGACGACGTGCATTCGGGCCCTGCGGCGGACGCGGCGCACCATCGTGCGGGCGGCGGCTGCGCTGCTGGCCGGCGGTGCTGTCGTCGCTCAGGTCATTGCCATCGCGGAAGCTCCAATCGGGCGGGAAGCCTTCCATGCCGCGAATCTCCAGCGGGTCCTTCAGGATGCGCTGCACTTGGCGCAGCAGCTTGGCTTCATCCTTGGCCACCAGCGAAATCGCTTCGCCGGTCAGGCCGGCGCGGCCGGTGCGACCAATGCGATGCACGTAGTCTTCAGCGACCATCGGCATTTCGTAGTTAATCACGCGCGGCAGCGCGGGAATGTCGAGTCCACGCGCGGCGATGTCGGTGGCCACGAGGACGCGCACGGCGCCTCTCTTGAAGTCACTCAATGCGCGGAGACGTGCGTTCTGCGACTTGTTGCCGTGGATGGCTTCGGCAGGAATGCCAGCCTGCGTGATCTGCTTGGCCAAGCGATCGCTGCCGTGCTTGGTCTTCGCGAAGACGAGGACCTGATCCTGGTAATGCGTAGAAAGAATCTTCAGCAGCACGTCGCGCTTCTGCGTGGCGGTGACCGGGTGCACGCGGTGCGTGACAGTGGCCGCAACCACGTTGGCCGGCGAAACCTGGATTTCCTGCGGATTGCGCAGGGCTTCCTTGGCGATTTCGCGAATGGTTTTGTCGAAGGTGGCCGAGAACAGCATGGTCTGACGCAGGGCCGGCGTGGCCGCAATGATGCGGCGAATCGCGGGCAAGAAACCGATGTCGAGCATGCGGTCGGCTTCGTCCAGCACCAGCACGTCAATGCTGCGCAGGTCGACATTGCGCTGCTGCATGTGGTCCATCAAACGGCCCGGCGTGGCGATGAGGATATCGACGCCGCGGCGCAAGGTTTGCTGCTGCGGCAACAAAGAAACGCCGCCGTAAATGGTGACCATGCGCAGCGGCAAATGCTTGGCGTAGTCGCGCAGGTTGTCGTGAACCTGCTGAGCCAGTTCACGCGTGGGCGTGAGGATCAGGGCGCGCGGCGATTTGCTGGTATTGCGCTCGCCAGCGGCCAAGCGCTGCAGCAGCGGCAAGCCGAACGCGGCGGTCTTGCCCGTGCCGGTTTGGGCGCCAGCAAGAAGGTCTTTGCCTTCGAGCGCCAGCGGAATGGCCTGCATCTGGATGGGGGTAGGCGTGGTGAAGCCAAGATCGGCCAGCGCACGGCAGAGCGCGGGCGTCAGCCCGAGCGATTCGAAAGACATGATGGAGCACTCCAAAAGCAAAATACCCGGAGCGTTCCCTGAAACCGCGCTGCGAGAGGGTGCGGCTTTTGGCCGCTAAGGGTGCCGTATGGCGGGCGGAGGGCCGAGCGACGACGCGAAGTCGAGGCCTACGGCCAGAGTGGGGACCTGAGATCGCCCGGCACCTTGAGCCGCGCACCCTACGCGACTCGGGGTGGATAAGCCACCGCCGCGCGCCTTCAGTTCAGGCGGGAGCCAGCAGGACGTCTCCGCCGCTCCTTGCCAGAACGGCTTGCCCCACGCTGCCGAGCAGCCCGCCCAGCCACGGTCCGTGCCCGCGGGTGCCGACACAGAGCAGGTCGATGGCGCGGTCGTCGGCCTCCTTCACTAGCTCGTCCAT
>JAIXVL010000004.1 GCA_027483045.1 Lysobacteraceae bacterium | reverse complement strand
CAAACGGATCCTCGAAGGGTTCGCGGAAGCTGGTGATTCGCGCCAAGCGGTATGGCTCAAGTACGGCGATGCCGATGAAGGCCACGACGCCGAGAATGACGGGCGTAAAGAAGCGAAGGAGCGAAGCACCACCCAAAAGCACCATGCATGCCGTGATGGCACCCAGCAGCGCAGAAGAGCCGAAGTCGGGCTGCGCCAACAGCAGCAAGACCAGGACGCCCACGACGGCAAACGGCTTCAGAATCGCAATCCAACTCGTGGCCAACTCATCCTTTCGGCGCGCCAAATAGCTCGCCACCCAGACGATCAGCAGAAGCTTCACGCCTTCCACGGCTTGGAAGTTCAGCACGATGAAGTTCAGCCAGCGGCGTGCGCCATTGACGCGCACACCGAAGCCCGGAATGAAGACCAGCAGCAAGGCCACGAAGCAGCCCACCAACGCCAACTGCTGGTAGCGCTCGACTTGCTTGAGTTCAATGTTCATCGCCGCCCAAGCCAGCAACGTGCCCAAGCCCAGCGCGAAGAGATGACGCTGCACGAAGTAGAACTCGCTCACGCCCATGACGTCGGCAAGACCGAGCGACGCCGATGTGACCATGACCGTGCCGAGCACCATCAAGGACAAAATCACGGCCAACAGCACGCGGTCGTAGCGCCCCTCGATGGCATCGAGGCGAGTGGCCTGCGCTTGAACGTCGATGGGCTTCGCAAGCGTCATCAGCGCACCTTCAAGGTCGCGAGGGCGACAAGGGCCAACATCACCGAGATGATCCAGAAGCGCACGATCACGCGCGGCTCAGGCCAACCCTTTAGCTCGAAGTGATGGTGTATGGGTGCCATGCGGAAGATGCGACGGCCCGTGAGCTTGAACGACGCGACCTGCGCCATCACCGACAAGGTTTCGATGACAAAGATGCCACCGACGATCACCAGCACAATTTCTTGGCGAACGATGATGGCAATGCAACCCAACACGGCGCCGAGCGCGAGTGCGCCCACATCACCCATGAATACCATGGCCGGATAAGTGTTGAACCATAGGAAGCCCAAGCCAGCGCCGCCGATGGCTGCGCAAAGAATGGTGAGTTCACCCGCATCGGGAATGCGCGGAATGCCGAGATAACCGGAGAACACGGCGTTGCCGGAGGCATAAGCAAACACCGCGAGGACGCCTGCCGTGAGCACGACCGGCATGATCGCCAGACCATCGAGGCCGTCGGTGAGATTCACCGCGTTGGAGAAACCCACGATCCAGAAGTACGCCACCACGATGAAGAAGAAGCCCATAGGCAAGGCAAAGTTCTTCAGCAAGGGCAGGTAAAGCGTGGTGTTCGAAGGATGGTCGGCGGTGACGAATAGCACGACGGCAGCGATGCCGCCGAACAGCGATTGCAGGGCGTACTTGTGACGCGACTTCAAGCCATTGGGGTCACGACGAACAATCTTGATCCAATCATCCAGCCAACCGATCAAGGCAAAGCTGAGCAACACGCCCAACGTGATCCAGATGTAGCGGTTGGAGAGATCGGCCCACAGCAGCGTCGACAGGCTCACAGCCAGCAAGATGAGCGCGCCGCCCATCGTGGGTGTGCCTGCCTTACTGAAGTGCGATGCCGGGCCATCTGTGCGGATGGGTTGGCCACCTGCCTTCAAGGAGCGCAGACGCTCGATGACCATCGGCCCCATCCACAAGGAAAGCGCCAAGGCAGTCATGGCGCTCAGAATGGCGCGCATGGTGATGAATTCGAACAGGCCGAATCCCGAGTAGAACTGCTGCAACCAACGCGCCAGCTCAAGCAGCATGTGAGTTCTCCCCGGCGAGCACAGCCGCCACTACTGCGTCCATGGCGCTTCCGCGCGAGCCCTTGATCAGGCAGCGCACGCCATCCTTCAAGTCGCGGCGCAAGGCTTCGATCAATTCCGATTGAGTGCAGAAGTGCGTACCGCCCTCACCAAACGCACGGCTCGCCTCAATGGCGAGGGCACCCACGGTCAACACACGCTTCAGTCCTGCTGCACGCGCGCCCTGCCCTGCTTCGGCATGCAGGGCAGCGCCATCGGGCCCCAACTCGCGCATGTCGCCCAACACCAGCCAGGCCTCTCCACCACCCTGCGCCAAGGTGGCGACTGCAGCAGCTACGGAACCCGGATTGGCGTTGTAGCTGTCGTCAATCAACAGCGCTCCGCTCGACAGGCGATGCGCGACTTGGCGCCCCTTCACAGGCAATGCGTTCTCGAGCCCTGCAACGACGGCATCGAAACCGGCGCCTGCCGCCAAAGCCAAGCCTGTGGCCGCCAACGCATTCGCGACATTGTGGCGACCAGGCAAGCGCAAACGCACATCCGCGCGCCCTGCCGGTGTGATCAAGGTGAAGTGGCTGCCGCCCTCGCTGGCGACGACATCACGGGCGCGAATGTCAGCGTCTTGCTCAAGCCCGAAGCGCAGCACGCGTCGTGCACCAATGCGCTGGGTGAAGTAAGGAGCGAAGGCATCGTCAGCATTGACGACGGCAATCCCGTCATCAGGCAGCGCTTCATAGATGGCGCCCTTGGTTTCGGCAACGCCGTACAGGCTGCCAAGACGCTCAATGTGCGCAGCGGCCACGTTGTTCACCAAGGCGACCTGCGGCGTGACAATGCTGCACAAATACGCGATGTCGCCCGGCTTGCCTGCGCCCATTTCGTAAACGGCGAACGCCGCATCCTCATCGGCATTGATCACCGCGAGCGGCAAACCAATCTCGTTATTGAGGTTGCCCGGATTCGCGTACGCCTTGCCCGCACGCGACAGGATCTCGAGCAGCAAGGTTTTGATCGAGGTTTTGCCGTTGCTACCCGTCAGGGCCACGGTGACTGCCTTACGACCCTGCTGCAGGCCCGCCGCCAATTCGCCTAAGGCTTCTTCGGTGTCGGCCACGTGCACCTGCGGCAAGCGCGTCTCGACCGGGCGGCTCACCATCACCGCGGAAGCACCCGCCGACTCTGCTGCAGCCACGAAGTCATGTGCATCGAACTGTTCGCCGCGCAGTGCGACAAACAAGGCACCGGGGCCCAGCGTGCGCGTGTCGGTGGACACCGATTGCACCAGTACGTCATCGCCCAGAAGGCGACCCTCGGTCCACTCCGCCACCTGCGCCAGCATGACGGGCCTCATGCGGCGAGCTCCAAGGCAGATTGCGCTTCAGCCACATCATCAAACACAAAGCGCTGACCGCGCACTTCTTGATAAGGCTCGTGGCCTTTCCCCGCCACCAGAACCACATCGCCGGACTTTGCCGTGGCCACCGCCGCACGAATGGCTTCGCGACGATCACGCATCACGACGTGACGATCCGCCTGTGCAAAGCCCGCCACGATCTCAGCAACGATCACGTCGCCGTCTTCGCCGCGCGGGTTGTCGTCGGTCACGATCACGCGATCAGCGCGCGCCTCAGCAATGGCCGCCATCTGCGGGCGCTTTCCACGATCACGTTCACCACCGCAACCAAACACGCAGATCAAGGCACCCTGCACGTGGCCACGCAAACTGCTGAGCGCTTGGTCGAGCGCATCGGGCGTATGGGCGTAATCGATGACGATCAAGGGCCGCTGGCCTCCGCCCACGCGCGTCATGCGCCCATGCACCGGCGTGAGCAGGGGCAGAACGGTGGCAACACGCTCGAACGCGAACCCCATCGCGCGCAGGGTTCCGGCCACGGCCATCAAGTTATCGACATTGAAGCGACCCAGCAGCGGGGAGCGAATCGTCGCGCGATGCGTCGATTCCACCAGATCAAAGCACAAGCCATCGCCGTCCAGACGCACCGACTCTGCGCGCAATCGCGCACTCGTGAGCCCCAGCGAGGACACCGTCCACGTGCTGGCCTCGGCCCAACGGCTGGCCAACGCTGCACCGAAGGCATCGTCGATATTGAACACGCGAGCGGCCAAAGTATCGCGCTCGAAGAGTGCGGACTTTGCTTCGCCGTATGCTGCCATGCTGCCGTGATAGTCGAGATGGTCGCGCGTCAGGTTCGAGAAAACTCCGACCTCAAAACGCACGCCGTCCACGCGTCCTTGATGCAGCGCATGCGACGAAACTTCCATCGCAACAGCCTGCGCACCATCAGCGCGCAAGCTCGCCAACAAGGCATGCACGCTCAGCACATCCGGCGTCGTGCGCTCGCCTTCAACGATGCGACCGACGCGACCCGCACCCAGGGTGCCGATGGTGCCGGCAGGGATACCCAGATGTTCGAGTGCCTGTGCCAACAACTGCACGGTCGAGGTTTTTCCGTTGGTGCCGGTCACGCCGACAACGCGCATCGCTGCAGAAGGCTCGCCGGACACGCGGTCGGCTAGACGCCCCAGATGAGAGCGAAGCCCGGAAACGCCAACGCCTTGCTCGGGCGCGTTGAGGCCAGCCGGTAACGGCGATTCAAAAACAATCGCTGCGGCACCTTTAGCCATCACTTCAGCGGCATGCGCCAAGCCGTGCGTCGACGCGCCGGAAAGCGCCACGAACACATCGCCAGGTACCACGCGCCGGCTATCCGCAATGAGGCGGGTCACTTGAACGTCTTGCGCAGGCGGCACGGAAGCGATGCCTTCGAGCAGCTGCGAGAGCCTCATGGCTGCACTCCCGTCGCGACGGGTGCATCAGGCACAAGGCCATCACTACCGACCTCTGCCGGCGTGGCGACGGGCGCAGTAGCAAACCACTGGCGCACGTTGTCCGGCGGCACGTCCATCAGGCGTAGCGCACCGTCCATCACGGAGTGGAATACCGGCGCGGCCACCAACCCGCCGTAGTAGATGCCCTCGCTGGGGTCATGCACCACGACCACCATCGCGAAGCGCGGGTGATGCACCGGCACCACGCCCGCGAACACCGAGACATAACGCTGCTGGTAGCCACCGGGAATCGACTGCCGCGTCGTGCCGCTCTTGCCCGCAACGCGATAGCCCGCAACGGCAGCGGTCGTTGCCGTACCACCCGGCGCGACGACTGTCTCCAACATGCCCATCACGCTGCGCGCGATTTGCGGATCAATGACCTGACGACCCACCGGCTGTGCTGCGTTGCCGCCGCGCACAAACGTGGGCGGAAGCAAGCGCCCTTCGTTGGCCAGCACGGCGTAGCTCTGCGCAATCTGCAGCGGCGTTGCCGAAAGCCCGTAGCCATAGGAGATCGTGGCCTTCTCCACATCACCCCAACCACGCGGGGCCGAAAGCACGCCAATGGCTTCGCCGGGGAAACCACTCCCCGTGGTTTGACCGTAACCGAAGCGATGCAGCACGTCGTAGAAGTGCTCGTTGCTCATCTCGAGCGCGAGCTTCGTGGCAGCGATGTTCGAGCTCTTCTGCAACAGCCGGGTCATATCGACCATGCCGAAGTTGCTGACATCGCGAATGGTGTGGTTGTGCAGCGGGAAGAAGCCCGGGCTGGTATCGATCTGGCGCGTGGGATCAGCACCAGCTTCCATCGCCGCCGCCACGGTCATGGCCTTGATGACCGAGCCAGGCTCCAGCAAATCCGTCACTGCGCGATTGCGACGAGCGGCATTCTGATTGGCCGCACGCGCATTCGGGTTGTAGCTGGGCTGGTTCACCATCGCCACGATTTCGCCGGTGGGAATGTCGATCACCACCGCTGAGCCGCTCTTGGCCGAGTTCTTGGCCAGTGCTGCTTTGAGTTCGCGATACGCCAAGTACTGCACGCGACGGTCGATGGACAAGGTGAGGTCGCGACCCGGTTCGGCAGCCTGCAGCAAGTCCACGTCGTCGATGACTTGGCCTTGGCGATT
>JAIXVL010000093.1 GCA_027483045.1 Lysobacteraceae bacterium | reverse complement strand
GTCGCTGCCACTTTCGCCCGATGCCATGTGGGTTGAAGGCGAAGATGCGGCCATGACGGAAGACGAGGTG
This sequence comes from Lysobacteraceae bacterium, assembly GCA_027483045.1. Lineage (GTDB taxonomy): Bacteria > Pseudomonadota > Gammaproteobacteria > Xanthomonadales > Xanthomonadaceae > Silanimonas. The sequence continues at coordinate 3,560 of JAIXVL010000093.1, read as the reverse complement.
CAGGCGGCCCCGATTCCGCGTCTTCGTGGCCGAGTGCTGGTTGTCGATGACGTCGAGGATTTGCGTCTTCTGGTGGGTGGCATGGTGGCCGCCACCGGTGCAGAGGTCATCACTGCAGTGAACGGCCGCGATGCCGTTGAGAAAGCCACACAGCAGGCTATGGATCTCATCTTGATGGACATGCACATGCCCATCATGGATGGAAGCACGGCCACGGCGACGCTGCGGGCATCGGGTTTCGTTGCACCGATTGTGGCGCTGAGCGCCGACGTTCTTTCCGAGGATGTCGCGCGCTTTATTGCGTCCGGGTGCACGGAAGCCATGGGCAAGCCGGTGGATCGTGATCGCTTGTATGGCGGTCTGGCGCGCTACTTGCCTGCCGCCGACGACGCCACTGCGCAGACGGAGTCTGTTGTCATGAGCCCGCCCTTGCTTGCTGCTTCGGTGCCCGAGCCGCCGCCGGTTGCACAGGACCCCTTGGCTGCGGCGATGGCGGGCATTCGTGCCCGTTTTCGGTCAGGCGTTGCGGCTGAGTTGCAGGCCCTGCAGGAAGCAAAGCAGGCCCAAAACGCTGAAGCACTCAAGCAGCAACTGCATCGCCTGAAAGGAAGTGCAGGAACCTTTGGTTTCATGGCGGTCAGTCAGGCCGCCGCCGCTGCCGAATCGGCGATCAAAGCGAAACAGGACTGGCCTGCGATCGAAACGCAGTTGGCGATACTGGAAGATGAACTGCGTCGAGCGGAGAAGGATTGATTCCCCCCGACACGAAAGCGCTTAATGCACTTCACTGCTTGATGGGATGCACATGCTTAACCACATTCTTTGTGCCGATGATGACCCTGACATGCGCATGATCCTTGAGGTCGCGCTGGGTGCGATGGGCGGCTGGCGAGTGACCTTGTGCGCTGATGGCGAGGAAATGCTGGCCGAGGCACAAGCCGATCCGCCCGATCTGATTCTTCTTGATGCCTTCATGCCTGGCATGGATGGCCGCACGGCGATTACGCAACTGCGCGCGCACCCGCAGCTCTCCAAGATTCCGGTTGCCTTCGTCACCGGTCATGCAGCGCCCAGCGATGTGGCCGAGCTGCGCGCACTCGGTGCGATCGGCGTGCTCGCAAAGCCTTTCAACCCGATGGAACTTCCAGCCTTGGTGCGCGCTCTGTGGGCTTCGCGCCCGCAGTAAAGAGCCCGCGCCGCTCCTTGTCTGTGAGGGCAGACAGACGCAGCTAGGCCCCGCTTAGCGACGCATGGCAGGTGCGATTGCGTCCGTCGAATCCAGCACCGCGGTTGCACGCTCTGCAACAACGAGGTTGTCCACTTGAAGCGGGTTTCGCGGCGTGGCGTGGTTGCGGGCGCGGCCCTCTTCAAGCCACTCGCGCCCTGCGTCGAGTCGCACGTATTCCTGCGAAGCTCGGCGCATGCCTGCCGCGTCGCCCTGTTGCGCGGCGGTAGCAAGGCGATCAAACAGGTCATCGACTTGCTGCTGCGCGGATCGCGGCTCCGCATTGGGCGCTAGCCGGTAGAACGGGGCGGGCGTTGGTTCCGTCGTAACGGCCGCCTGCGGATTCGGCGTGATGCTGAGCGGCCTCCATGGCACAGATGCGGCGAGCCGCTCGTCGGTGGGCTCGCGTTCCAAGCAGGCGCGGGGCTCGGGTCGACAGGCCGCCTCTGGCGCAAGGCGCTCAACCACATCGCGCACACCGTCGCGGTAGCCACGCTGCGTGTAAATGAATTGATGCTCGTGCGAACGGTGGATCACGTTGAGCGCCGGGTCTTGCGACTCTGCTCGCTTGGTGAAAACGGGCGCATCGGACAGGCTGTTCAAGTAGTCGACAGCAAGGTTGAAGCTGCGGTCCGAGAGCCCATTCGCCGAATAGCTGCCGCCGATATTGCTGTGCGCACCCGCGACCCACACGTTGAGAAAGCGACGGTCAGCACTCATGCCCGGCTCGACGGCTTCTGTTGATTTGAACTGGTCGCGCTGCTCATGCAGCGCAGAAATCTGCAAGGCACCGAGCACCGAAGGCGCAAGACGACGGTCGTAGTCCATCGGTGCGCCTGTGCCCACCGGATCAAACAGCATCGCGGCTTGTTTGACTTCGCCTGGCGCGATTAATGGCGGTAGGGTGTAAGTGACCCCGGTGATCTGCCCGGATGCGTTGCGCTCGTAAACGGCACCGTCGGGGTTTTGAATGCCGCGCTCGTGAACTAGCCGAGTGAATGCTGCCGCTTGCTCTGCGCCACGGCTGAAACCCACAGCAGCGAGCGAGATGTCAGCGCCGGGGTTTTCTTCGAGCCACACGGCCGCCTGATCAATGAACTGGCTGTAGCCCTCTTCGATGCGCGACTCAAAGGTGTGGCCCCTGATCCCGTCGATCAGGGCTGTGAGCTTGTTGTCTTGCGTGCCGGGGCCGGCAACGTAGCCGGTGCCGATGCTCGGGTTGACGCGCTGCAGTTCGCGGGCCTGCTCGTGCAGCAGCGCCACATTGGTCCAGTTTGGCCGAGCATCCTGAGCCATGTCGTTGCCGGTGCCGTCGAAGGCCATCACAAACATTCGACTGTTGGCATCGCTTTGCGCGTGCAAAAGTGGCGTCTGCATCTGCGCCATCTGCGCGCTGGCGGCAGCGTAGGTGGCCAAATCCGCAGCAGCGGCTGCATCAACCCTTACGCCGTCGGGGTGGCGATCGCGTCCCATAGCGACCCTCAGTAGGTGCGGGTGAAGACGCGGACGAGATCGTCGTTATTGGTGCTGTAGCGATTCCCCGGGATCTGCTCTTCCTTCATCGGAATTCGCGTTCTGGTGTAAACGTTGACCGTCCGGTCATTCACCTCGACGACAATCGTCGTTGCGCCGATGCCAACCTTCTCCGGGATCTCGTCGCGCTCAACGCCCGGCGGAATCGGCACCAGTCGATCTTTGAAGAGTTCTTCAAAATCAATGCGCGCCTCCAGCGGCGTGCCGTCTTTCGAGCGCCACGTCACCTCGACAGGGCCGGCGAAGTTATCGATGCCGATTCGAACTGCGCCGGTGAGAATGCCGGGATAGTTCTTTCCCACCGATGCGATCGATGACGTTGGCTCGCGGTGCTCGCTCGGCATGCTGCCGTACTTGACCAAGCAGTACTGAGTGTCAAAGCACTGGGTCGAGAAGTTGTGCTTGATGAAAAACAACGGCCAATCGGCAACGGTGCCGGTGTAGCGACGGTCGATGTTCGGTGCACCGGGGTAAGGACCGAAGTCGCGATCAGAGCTCATGGCGGATTGGCAGGCGCAAAGAAGAGTGGTCGCCAGCATGGCGACGAAGAGGCTTGAGGAGCGAGGGGCTGAACGCCGATGGGCGCCGTCGCCGTAACTGAGAATCCATGCCATGGGGGAGGGCAGGCCAGTGGTGGGGGAGGGTTAGCTTAGGTTGCGGCATCCCGAAATGACAACGGGCCCTTGCGGGCCCGTTGCTGTTTCCTACGCTGATTAAGGCGTCAGCCGATGCTTACGGCGTCACGGTCAAAGCCACGCGAACCGTGGCGCTGCTGCGCGCCGGGTCGTTGCTGCCCAAGCAG
>JAIXVL010000305.1 GCA_027483045.1 Lysobacteraceae bacterium | reverse complement strand
TTCGCCACACCACCATCCTCTTTAGCAAAATGCGTAGCCTGTTCTTCGGAAAGCTCGACTGCCTTCAGCTCACCGAACACGGTGGCTGTACCGGTTGCGTCCTTCGGAACAAAAAAGGCGTGTTGTGTCTTGACGCGAAGCGCTTGGCCATTGGCCTCGAGCATCACCCAGCAGCCCTTCTTCTGGCAGACCTGCGTGATGCGCCCACTGAACTTCATGGCATGCCCTGTGTGCGCATCGGCTTGCGCCAGCGCATCGGCCACGGGCATGGCCGGGCCTTCGGGCATCGCCACGCCAAAGGTTTCTGCCCACGCTGAGGTGCTCATGAGCAGGCTGATCGAAGCAACGAGAAACGCACGGCGCATAGGGGCTCTCCTAGGGTTCAAGCAATCAAGGGGAAGGCGACCAGCTCGGATCGGGGTTCAATGGCGCTGTAGCGCCCTTTGTCATCGCAGTGCACGGCGGCCAACGCGCAAGCATCGTCATGCGTAAAAAACAGGCGAACGCCACGTGCCTGCATATCGGCAAGGAAGCGGCGCTTTTCGTCGATGAGTACTTCAGGAGCACGGTCGTAACCCATGGTGACCGGCAAGTGCACCCATGGGCGACCAGGAATCAGATCGGCGCAGAACACGACACCATTCTTGCCGTTCTGCCCGACGATTTCGGCCAGCAGCAAACCCGGCGTATGGCCCTCGCTCACATGGAAGCGCACGGACTCACCGAGAGCGCGGCTGTGCGCACCTTCCACGACTTCAAGTCGGCCACTGGCTTCGAGCAAGCCGGACAACTCAGGAATAAAGCTGGCGCGGTCACGCGGATGCGGCGCCTTGGCGCGCGCCCAATGCTCGGCGCCGACCACAAAAGTCGCGTTGGGGAACAGAAGTCGCGCAGGCTGCCCTTCCTGCCAGGGCGCCAGAAGGCCGCCGGCATGATCGAAATGCAGATGCGAAAGCACCACCACGTCGATGTCCTCGTGGCTCACACCCGCCGCCGAAAGCGAATCGAGCAGCACATGGCGCTCTTCGACGACACCGAAGCGCTCACGCATTTTCGGTTCGAAGAATGCGCCGATGCCGGTTTCGAACAGCACGTTTTTTCCGGCTAGATTCTTCGCGAGCAAGGCACGGCAAGCTAACGGGATTCGGTGCTCCGCGTCGGGCGCAATCCACTTTTCCCACATGGCGCGCGGCACATTGCCAAACATGGCGCCGCCGTCCAAGCGCTGCGAGTTACCCAAAATCGACCACAGCGTTGTTGTGCTCACCGGAAGATCGATCCTTCCGTCGTGGCACCCTTGCCCACGTTTTTCCAACGTGGGTCAGCACCCGCTTCAATGCTTCCGTCGGCGCGATGCCAGAGCACGACCTGCATGTTTCCCCAGGTGCGCGGCTCGACTTTGATGGTGTGACCCAATGCTTCGAGACCGGCGCGCGTTTCATCGCTCAAGGCGCCCGGCTCAATCGACACTTCGTCGGGCAAGTACTGGTGATGCACACGAGGCTGCGCAGCCGCCTGCAGCGCCGTCGCACCCGAATCGAGCGACAGCACGCCTTGAATCACCATGCTGATGATGCGGCTGCCACCGGGCGTACCAAGCACCGCAATCTTGTCGGCATCGATGACCATCGTTGGGGTCATCGAGGACAAGGGGCGTTTGCCAGGCTCGATGGCATTGGCGTCGTCGCCGACCAATCCAAACGCATTTGGCACGCCGGGCTTGATGGAGAAATCATCCATCTCATTGTTGAGCAGGAATCCCGTGCCGGGAATCACCATCGCGTTGCCGTACGGCAGATTCACCGTCTGAGTCACGGCGGCCAAATTGCCTTCTGCATCGATGATCGAAAAATGCGTGGTGTCTGGGCGTTCCGTTTTGGTGATGCCCGGGAGCATGTCGCTCGGCGTGGCGCGCACCGGGTTGATGCTGGCCCGCAGTCCGGCTGCGTAAGCGGGATTGGTGAGCAATGCTACGGGCACCTCAACGAAATCCGGGTCGCCCAAGAAGATGGCGCGATCGCGGTAGGCGCGACGCATCGCCTCGATACGCAGGTGGAGCTGCTGAATCTCGCTTTGCTTCGACCAATCAAATCCATCCAGCATCTGCAGCGTTTGCGCCAAAGCCACGCCACCCGATGAAGGTGGCGGCGCGGTGATCACCGTCCGGACTCCGTGGCGAAACACCAGCGGTTCGCGCTCCACAACGCGATAGGCCGCCAAGTCTTCTTGCGTCCAGATGCCACCGGCCGCACGAACACCCTCGACCAAACGCGTCGCAATGTCGCCTGCATAGAAACCGTCGTGACCCTTCTCGGCCAGCAGGCGCAGCACCCGAGCGTAGTCAGGATTGCGCATGCGCGCGCCCTGTTCGGGCGTCTCGCCGTTCTTCAAAAACAACGCAGCGGAGCCGGCATCCGCAGCCAGCACCGCTTTCCGCCAGCCCATCATTGCGGCGTTCTTTTCGCCAAACCGCCAACCGCGCTCCGCCATACGGATAGTCGGGGCCAGTGCATCAGCCAAGGAAACGCGGCCGTAATTTTTCGACACGTGGACCAAGGCTGCCGGCAAGCCCGGAATCGCAGCGGCAAGTGGCCCATCCACCGTTTGCAAAGGCTTCGGCTCGCCTGTTGCGGGATCAAGGAACATGTCGCGCGTGGCAGCAAGCGGCGCGCGCTCACGGCCATCGACAAAAATGACTTTGCCGTCGCTCGCTCGACGCAGCAGGAAGAATCCACCGCCACCCAAGCCCGAACTCTCGGGCTCCACCAAGCCCAATGCAGCGCTGACTGCCACGGCCGCGTCGAACGCGTTTCCACCTCGGCGCAACACTTCCAATCCCGCATCCGTGGCCTGCGCGTTCGCACTTGCGATGGCCGCGGAATCGGGATGCCCCCACTCCGGCGTGGCTTCGCGCGCCGCCAGTGGCAGTGCGATGAAGAGAGAAAGAATGAGAACAACGCGGCGAATCATTTAAGCCATCTCCCGTTGCAAGCCTTCGAACTTCAACTGCAACTCGGCGGGGGTTTCAGTGTGTTTGGGATCGATCTCGATGCACTCCACAGGGCACACCACCATGCACTGCGGCTCATCGAAAGGCCCAACGCACTCCGTGC
>JAIXVL010000251.1 GCA_027483045.1 Lysobacteraceae bacterium | reverse complement strand
GTTGTTGTTGGTGTGTTGTGTGTTCCTCAGTGCCTGCGCTGGTTTGCCCAAAGCCGAGCGCACACGCTTGGCCGATGCCGCGGTGGCAGCACGCAGTTCACACATCAATTGCGACCGCAGTGATCACTGTGCCGCGGCGTCTTCGTTTGTCTTGGCGGCTCAAGCCCGCCTGCACGCATCCACCCCAGAAGCGCCGCGCCATGAAGTGGTGTTGGTCGAGCGCGGCTCCGATGCGCTGGCTTTGCGCCTTAACGTGATTCGTGGCGCACGCGAGAGCATCGAACTCAAGAGCTTCATCTTCCAATTCGATGACAGCGGAAAACTGGTGCTTGATGCCTTGCTCGATGCAGCGGAGCGCGGCGTGCGTGTGCGGGTGTTGCTCGATCAGTTGTACGGCCTTCCAAAGCCCAATTTGCAGGCTGCGTTGGCGGGCCATCATGTGGACTTCGAGTTGCGCCTGTACAACCCCACGTTCGACGAAGCCGAGACCCAGCCGCTCGAATTCGCTGCGGGGATTGTGTGCTGCTTCCGGCGCTTCAATCAGCGCATGCACAGCAAGGTGCTGGTGGTGGATGGCGTCGTTGCGATTACCGGTGGGCGCAATGTGCAGGACCGCTATTTCGATTGGGACCCGGAGTACAACTACCGCGATCGCGATTTGCTGGTGGCCGGCCCGGTAGTGAGCGAGATGCGTGCGGAGTTCGAGTCGTTCTGGCGCAGCGAACGCAGCATTCCCGCCGAGCGTTTGGCCGATGTGGCTCGGAGGTGGCAAAAGCACGGCGGCCCTCCGCCGCGCGCACTGGCCTGGCGTGATCGCTTGGAGAGCGGCCGCTTGGCCACCATGCAGCGTGCAGCGGCTGAAGACGCGCAATTGCGTGCGCAGTTGGGCGCCAATACCTTCGATGTCGGCGCGGTCAGCTTCGTTGCGGATTTGCCGCAGAAGCACGAGCTGGGCGAGGTCTCTCGGCGCGATGCCTCGGAGCGTATGCGCGCGCTCATCGAGGGTGCGCAGCACGATGTGCTGCTGCAAACGCCCTACCTCGTGATGTCGCCGCCGGCGCGTCGGATGTTTCGGCGCCTGCATCGTCGCGAACAGGCACCCAGCGTGCGCATTTCCACCAATTCACTGGCCGCCACCGACGCATTTCCGGTGTACGCCATGAGCCACAAGTACAAGCGCACGTATCTGCGCGAGCTGGGATTCCAAATTCACGAGTACAAGCCCTACCCCACCGACACCCCCATCGATCCCGCAGCGACAGGGGCATTGGGCGAGCAGGCGGCTATCGACTTCCCGTTGTTCGGCTCGGGCAGTCGCGGCGGCGGAAGCAATGGTCCGGTGCCTCTTCGCCGCGCCGGGGTGCGCGTAGGCCTGCATGCGAAATCTGTCGTGATCGACCGGCGTATTGGCATTGTGGGCACGCATAACTTCGACCCGCGCTCCGATCACTGGAACACCGAAAGCATGGTCGTCGTGGATGACGCGCCGTTCGCCGAGGCCCTGGCGCAGGCGATTGAGCGCGACATGCACCCGGAAAACGCATGGTTCATTGCGCCGCGGGCCAAGCCCCCGGTGCTTTCAGGGCTGAGCTACAGCTTGGGCCGATTGTCCGAGGCCCTGCCCGTGTTCGACATCTGGCCGTTCCCGTACGCGCGGAGCTACGAGCTGCGCCCCGGCTGCGCCCCGGTGCCTTGGGGCGACCCAAAATTCTTCGATTGTTGGGAGGATGTGGGCGACTTCCCGGAGGTCGGGGTGGGCAGTAAACGCATCTATACCCGGATCATGACCGGGTTCGGCGCAGGCCTGACCCCCATCTTGTGACCTTCTATCGATTGACGCCGTCATGGCGTGGGGCCTAGGCTCGCTCGTCTTTCAACGGTGCTTATGGCCATGTCCTTGACCCTCACGATTGAATTGTCTGACCGCGACCTCGAGCACTTCACCCGTGCCATTGAGGCGGCCCGTTTGGCCGCCGCACACAAGCCTGCGGATGAAGTGATTGCGGCGGCAACCAGCCTGCTCGCCACTGCGCAAAACACCAAGGTGCCGGACTTCATTGCCGACCGCTTGGACCAGCTCGACACGCTGATTGCCATGGTGAAGGACGAAGGCTGGGCCTTGCCCGAAGCCGACAGCAAGCGCGTTGTTGCAGCGCTCGCCTATTTCGCCGACCCGAAAGACATCATCCCGGACAACGTGCCGGTGTTGGGTTTCCTCGACGACGCCATCGCCATTGAGTTGTGCGTGCGTGAGCTTGGCCACGAGTTCGAGGCCTATGACGATTTCTGCGAGTACCGCCAAGACGAAGCCAGCCGCCGCGGCTTGGAGCCTTCGCAGGTCGGTCGCGCCGATTGGCTGGAAGGCCGTCGCCAAGAGCTGCAGAACCGCATGAACCGTCGCCGCGAGCGCGAAGCCGGCGTCGGCTACGGCAGCAGCTCGGGTTATGGCCGTCGCAGCTACTCGCAGAGCGCGTGGCGCCCCAGCACCTACCTGCGTTGAGCGGTTCTTGATGCAGGCGCCCCCCGATGGCCCGTTCCGGCGCCGTCCGCCGATAGAGGTGCTCAACGCGCAGCGTGAAGGTTGCGCGGTGGGCCATCTAGGCATCGAATTGACCGAGTTGGGCCCCGACTTCCTCCGCGGGCGCATGCCCGTGGATGAGCGCACCAAGCAGCCTTACGGGCTGCTTCATGGTGGCAGCTCGGCTCTGTTGGCCGAGACCTTGGCCAGCATTGCCGGCAACCTGTGTTTGGAAGAGGGCGTTGGCCAAGCCGTTGGGCTGGAGTTGAACTGCAATCACGTGCGCGCCGCGACCTCGGGCTGGGTCACCGGCACCGCTCGCCCTCTGCACGTGGGCCGCAGCACACAGGTTTGGGATATCCGCATCGAAGACGAGCGCGGCCGTTTGGTCTGCGCGAGCCGGCTGACGCTGGCTGTGCGTCAGGCCTGAGGACCTCTCGATGCGCATGCTTCGCACCCTTCTTCGTCTGCCGTGGCTTGCCTTCCACTTGGGTGTGCTGATGCCCTTGCTGGTCTTAGGGCTCACGTTTCCCGGTAGCCGGCGAATGGCTTGGAATGGCGAAAGCCTGCACAGCCGACTGATCCGCCGTTGGTCGGCGGGCCTGCTGCGAGTGTTCGGCTTTCGCATTCGGCGCTTCGGCACACCGCTGCCCGGTGCTGTGCTGTTCGTGGCCAACCACGTGAGCTGGATCGACATCGAGTTGGTGCACAGCCAAGTGTGGGCAGGGTTTGTCTCCAAGGCCGAGGTTCAGAACTGGCCTCTGGTGGGTTGGCTGTCCAGCTTAGGCGGCACGATCTATCACCATCGCGGCAGCCAAGACTCCCTGCATGGGGTGATGCACCAGATGGTGGCGCGCTTGCAGGAAGGTCGGCCCATTGCTGTGTTCCCCGAGGGAAAAACCCTGTCGGGCGACGCGATTGGCGTGTTTCATGCCCGCATTTTTCAGCCAGCCGTGGTGGCCAATGTGCCCACTCAGCCGGTGGCCTTGCGCTACGGCGCGGGCGGCGACGCGCAAACCATCGTGGCGTTTCAGCCGGGAGAGCATTTCATGGGCAACTTCGTGCGCCTGCTCGGCGAACCTGGCCGCACGGCTGAAGTGCATTTCCTCGAGCCGGTGCCTGCCACCGAAGACGGACGTCGACGCCTGGCCGAAACCTGTCGAGAGCGCATCATCGCCGCCATGGCGCGATAGGCCTTCGCGATGAAGGCGAACATGGACATAGCCGATTACCGCCCGCCCAAGTGGCTGCAGAACGGCCATGTGCAGTCCTTTCTCTCGGCGGCCGCGCCGCGTCGTATTGCCGGAGAACGCGCTTTGGCGCGGCTTCAGCCGCAGGTGGAGGAATGGCTGTTGCAAGTGGGCGATGCGCGGCTTCAGG
>JAIXVL010000261.1 GCA_027483045.1 Lysobacteraceae bacterium | reverse complement strand
GCATCAGCAGCCGGTGGGAAGGTGGACATCACCTTCGAATTTGCCGAGCCAATTGGTGCAGTGAATGCATTCACGACAAATGCGCCACCGCGCATCGCCATCGATTTCCCCGAAACCGACAACGGCTTCGAAGCGCGTCGCCTCGCGGTGGGCAGTGGCGCTGCATCGGCAGTGTCAGTGGTAGAGGCCGGCGGCCGAACCCGCGCAGTGGTCGATCTGTTCCGCACCTCGGGCTACACCACGCGAAGCAACGGCAATCTGCTGGTGCTTTCTCTGGAAGGTGGTGCGACGGACGCGACAGCCAGCTCGGGTCTTGCGTCGCCTGATCCTGCCAAGCGTCTCGATTCTGGCATCGCGGTGTCGGCTGTGGATTTCCGCCGCGGCGAAGACGGATCGGGTCGCGTGATCCTTCGATTCAACAATGAAGGCGCGCAGGCCAACATGCGTCGCGATGGCGATCAGCTGATCATTGATATCGAGAATGCACAGATCCCGGCTGCGCAGCAGCGCCGCTTGGATGTCACCGATTTCGCAACGCCGGTGCTCGGGCTCAATCCTGTGGCCAAAGATGGCGGCACGCAGTTGGTGGTTTCGACCAAGGGCTTGATCGAAACCAGCGCTTATCAGACCGGCAATGAGTACATCCTCGAAGTGGCACCCAAGGGTGCCGCGACGGCCAGTGCTGTTGGTCAAGTCGGAGGCGCCGCGCAAGCGCAGCGCTACACCGGAAAGCCGGTGACCTTCAACTTCCAGGACGTGCCGGTGCGCACCATCCTGCAACTGGTTGCCGAAGAGTCAGGCTTGAACATTGTTGCGGCCGATACAGTGACGGGCAACTTGACGCTTCGCTTGATCAATGTGCCGTGGGATCAGGCGCTTGATGTGGTCTTGCGCGCCAAGTCCTTGGACAAGCGCCGTGATGGCAATGTAGTATGGGTCGCGCCGCAGTCCGAAATCGCTGCATTCGAGCAGGCGCGCGAACAGGCCAGAATCGAACTTGAGAACAAGTCCGAATTGGTCAACGAAATGATTGCGATCAACTACGCCAACGCAGAAGAGATTGCTAAGCTTCTGACCGATGGGAGCAAGTCAGCGGGCGGCGGCGGAGGCGCGAGCGGTGATCGTGGTTTCCTTTCGCCGCGAGGAAGCGTGAGCTTTGATACGCGTTCCAACACACTTCTGATTGCTGACAACCCGAAAAAAGTGCAGTCCATTCGTGAACTGGTCGCCGTGCTTGACCGCCCGGTAGACCAGGTGCTGATCGAAGCGCGCATTGTGATTGCAAATGAAAGTTTTGCTCGTGATGTGGGTGCGCGGTTCGGCGTGAGCGGACAGGAAAGTGATGTCATTACTTCGGGAAGCGTGGAGAGCAATCGCGGCTACCTGAACCAAGTGGCACAAAACAATGCTGCGCTTGCGAGGTACAACGCCGAGTTGGCTGACTTTAATGCCGGCCTCACCACCACTCGGCCCACCCGCCCCACTTTGACGCTGCCAGGCTTCGCCCAGGTGCTCAACACGCGCTTTGCGGGCGCAAGCACGTCGGCCATGGCGTTCACCATCCTGGGTAATGAACTCGATCTTGATATTGAGCTGCAGGCTCTGCAGGAAGAAGGTCGAGGTGAAGTGGTTGCCAACCCGCGTGTCATCACCGCGAACCAGCGCGAGGCGCTGATCAAGCAGGGTGATGAAGTCGGCTACCTCACGATCAGTGGCACTGGCGCCAACGCGACGGCAACGGTCCAGTTCAAAGAGGCGCTGCTGGAGCTGAAAGTCACCCCGACGATCACTCAGGACAATAGAGTGTTTCTGACGCTCGGCGTGAAGAAGGATGAGATCGCTGGCTTCATTGATGTCCCCGGCGGCGGTAGCGTTCCTCAGATCACCAAGCGCGAGGTCAGCACTGCAGTGCTCATCAACAACGGCCAGACCGTGGTTGTGGGCGGCATCTACGAGTTTGAGCGTCGTGAAGACTTGGCCAAAGTGCCTTTCTTGGGCGACATTCCGGGCTTGGGCAATCTGTTCCGTCAGCGCGGTCGCAATAGCGAGAAAGCCGAGCTGCTGATCTTCGTAACGCCCCGTATCTTGCAGGTGGCCGGCGCCCAGCGCTGAGCCCCTTCAAATCATGGGACGAAGAACGGGGCTTTGGCCCCGTTTTTCGTTGTAGGGTGCGCTGGCAAACCTAAGGATTAGCGCTATGTCGGCCATGCCTTCTTCCAACATACGACTCAGTGCCGGGGAAGTGCTGTTCCGCGAGGGCGACCCGCCGACCACTGCCTTCATCCTCGAGCAAGGGCAGGTGGAGATTCGGGCCCAGCAGCGCGGCCGGCATGTAGTGCTGGGGGTGCTGACGCCCGGGGCGATCATTGGTGAGATGGCGGTAATTGACCAAGCGCCGCGAACGGCCACGGCGATCGCTCTTTCAGAATGCGTGCTTATCGCTCTCGACAGGGGGCAAATTGCAGAGCGCATCCAAGCGGCGGACCCCATCATTCGCACATTGTTGCAGGGCACTCTTCAGCGCTATCGCAATGCCTTGCTGGCGATTCAAGGGCGCGCCGAAGTCGCGCCACCCAACACCGCTGAGGAAGTGAGTGGATTGGGCAAGATGCGCCTGGAGTCTCAGTTGCGCTCTGCGCTGCAAGACGGCGGACTGGACGTGCGGTATCAGCCGCTTCTCGATGTTTCGTCTGGGCGAATCGCGGGATTTGAAGCGCTTGTGCGTTGGACCCACCCCGAGCGCGGGCCCATTTCCCCGGCCGAGTTCGTGGCTTTGGCGGAGGAGACCTCGCTCATTGTTCCGGTGGGCGAGTATGTGTTCGATACTGCGTGCGCCGCCGCGCGTGAATTCATCGATGCGGCGGGTCGCCCGCTGTTTGTCGCAGTGAATGTGAGCGCGCGCCAATTGCGCGAGCCCGGACTCTTGCAGCGCGTGATTGACCGTGTGGATAGCGCGAAGCTTCCGCGTGGAAGCATCAAGATCGAAATCACCGAGAGTCAGGCGCTCGACCCGATTGTCATGGGGGGGTTCATTGAGTTGTGCCACGCGCACGGTATGAAGGTGGCGCTTGACGACTTCGGCACAGGTTATTCGCACCTGACGCAAATGCATCAGCTTGCGTTCGACACCATCAAGATTGACCAGGCGTTTGTGCGCTCCATGCTTTCGCAGCCGCGCTCGATGGTCATCGTGGAGACCATCGTGCGGATGGCAAAAGCTCTGGGTGCATCGATTGTGGTCGAGGGCATCGAATCGGAAGCTGAGCTCGATGTTCTGCGTCGCCTCGAGTGCGACTACGCCCAAGGCTGGCTGGTCGGAAAACCACAAACAAAGCAGGAGCTTCTGCACAACGCGCTGACGCTGTTCGCTTAGGGCCGATGCTAGGCTCGGGCAATCAAAGATAGCCGAGTGAGTGGCGAATGAAGTTGGGCAGTTGGCTCCGATGGGGCGTTGTTTTTGTTGCGATCTTCACATCCGCATGGATTCTTGCCGCTGGTCAGCAGGCTCTGAGTGCTAACGAGGCGCCTTCATTAGACGCATTGATCAATGCGGCTGTCGCGCCTGTGGCCAATGCAGTTGGCGGTGCGATCTTCGCGAAAGCCTGCTTCGGTGATGGTTTTTCTCTGGCCACTCAGTGCGGGCCAGGGGACACTGCCATACCGCTGATCGTGGCGTGGCTGTTGATGGGCGGCGTGATCACCACGCTCTATTTCCGGTTCATCAACTTTCGCGGCTTTGCCCAAGGCTTTCGCCTCATGCGCGGCGACTACGCCGACGAGAGCAGTCCAGGTGAGGTTTCGCATTTTCAGGCGCTGACCTCAGCAGTCTCGGGAACGGTGGGCTTGGGCAACATCGCCGGCGTGGCGGTGGCCATTACTTTGGGTGGCCCCGGCGCAACGTTCTGGATGATCGTTGCCGGTGTGCTCGGCATGACGACCAAGTTTGCTGAGTGCACCTTGGGCGTGAAGTACCGCCGTGAGAATGCCGACGGAACGGTGTCTGGCGGTCCGATGTATTACTTGTCGCGCGGCATTGCCGAAAACTATCCAAGCCTTGCGGGGTTCGGAAAGGTCTTGGCGGTAGTGTTTGCTGTGTGCGCGATGTTGGGTGGGATTGGTGCCGGGGCGATGTTCCAAGCCAATCAGGCGTTCGCCCAGTTCGAAAAGGTGACTGGCGGCGCAGCGGGCCCCCTGGAAGGCATGGGCTGGCTCTTTGGCGTTGGCATTGCCACTTTGGCCGGTCTTGTGGTTCTCGGCGGCATTACGCGCATCGGCCGAGTTACCGAAAAGCTCATCCCCACGATGATTCTGATTTATCTGCTGGGCTGCGGCGCCGTGCTGTTCGTCAATGCTGGTCAGATTCCAGACGCCATCGCTCTGATCATTGCCAGCGCCTTCAGCGGCGAGGCTGCGGTGGGCGGCGTGATTGGTGCATTGATCGCTGGATTTCAGCGCGCAGCGTTCTCAAATGAAGCCGGCTTGGGTTCCGCGCCGATTGCGCATTCGGCAGTGAAAACCAAACACCCTGCCACCGAAGGTTTGGTCGCACTTTGGGAGCCCTTCATCGATACCGTGATTGTGTGCACGGCAACCGCATTGATGGTCGTGGTCACGGGCGCGTACAAGGTCGAAGGGATGGCAGGCGTCGAAATCACTTCCGTCGCGTTTGGCACCGTGTTCTCGTGGTTTCCCTATGTGCTGACGGTTGCGGTGTTCCTGTTTGCCTTCTCGACCATGCTGACGTGGGCTTACTACGGCGCTAAGGCAGCGACCTACATCACTGGCGAAAAGAAGTGGGTGACCAACGGCTTCATTGTGGTTTACCTGCTTGCAGCTGTGATTGCTTGCACGATGGACTTGAGCCAGCTCATCAATTTGTCCGACGGCCTGATTTTCTTGATGGCGATTCCTAACCTGATTGGCGTGTATCTGTTGCTGCCGGTTGTTCGCCGAGAAGTGGATGGGTACTTCGCCAAGCTGAAGTCGGGCGAGATCCGCCCGACTCGTACCTAAGGAAGGCGCGATGGGTATGGGTGTGGATTCCACGGGCAAGGGCTTGCCCTTGCACACGAAGATGCTGCTCGGCTTCGCCGTGGGCGCGCTCGCGGGCGGCGTGGCCTTCTCGTTCGGGCAAGGTGTTGATGCGGATGGCGTCCGCCAGACGTCGGCGTGGCTGCAGGGTGTGCTGACCTGGATCACGCAACCGGTCGGTTCAATCTTCCTCAACCTGCTCTTCATGCTGGTGCTGCCGCTGGTGTTCTCGGCCTTGGTGCTAGGCGTGGTGGAGATCGGCGACCCGAAGGCCCTCGGGCGCATCGGGCTCAAGACGCTCGCTTTCATCCTGCTCGTGACCGGCATTGCCGTGACGATCGGTCTTGTTGCGGTGAACGTGTTCCAGCCGGGTGTGGGCATCGATCCGGCGGTGGCTCAGACACTGATTGCCCAGTCGCAGTCGCAGGCAGCGGGCATCGTTGAACGCGGCGAAGCGGCTTCGGCGATGCAGGTGCTCCTCTCCATCGTGCCGCGCAATCCGCTGCAGGCCGGCGTCGAAGGCAACCTGATCGGCGTGATGTTCTTCGCCCTGCTGTTCGGCATCGGTGCGGCCACGGTGAAGACCGAGGGCGTGCGGACCTTCGTGGGCACGCTTCAGGGCGTCTACGACATCACGTTGAAGTTGATCAACGCGGTGATCAAGCTGGCGCCTTATGCCGTCGCTGCACTGATCTTCAACCTGATTGCGGTAAAGGGCTTCGCGGCATTGCTGCCCTTGGCGAAGTTCGTCGCCGTTGCGGTTGGCGCGCTCGCGGTGCACATGTTCGTGGTGTTCCCGCTGCTGCTCTGGTTCGTCGGCCGGATGAACCCGATCGAGTTTTTCAAGAAGGCGGAGCCCGTCATCCTGACGGCGTTCTCCACCTCGTCCAGCTCGGCCACGTTGCCGACCACGCTGCGTGTGGCCGAAGAAGTTCTGGGCACGCCGAAGCGCATCGGACGCTTTGTCTGCACCTTGGGTGCCACCGCCAACATGAACGGCACGGCCCTGTTCGAGGGCGTGGTGGTGCTGTTCCTCGCGCAGTTCTTCGGCATCGAGCTGGGCTTCGGCCAGCAGGTCCTTGTGCTGCTGATGTGCATTCTCGGTGGCATCGGCGCGGCCGGCGTGCCGGGCGGGTCGCTGCCAGTGATCGCGTCGATTTTGGTGATGTTCGGCATTCCGCCGGAAGGCATCGCGCTGATCCTCGGCGTCGACCGCTTCATCGACATGTGCCGCACAGCCGTGAACGTGACCGGTGATCTCGTGGGTACTGTGGTGGTCTCGCGCGGTGAGCCGCCGGACCCGGTTGAGGCAGAGCCGGCCAAGGCCTAAGCCACTGGCGCTAGCAGCCCTGTGCCGAGCCTTCAAGGGCGACGGCAGGGCTTCAGCAATGGGACAATAAGGGGCCGCGCCTCGCGCCTGCGGGTCGCCGGCCTCCCTTTCCGCCTCCTGCTCAGGCCTGCCGCTGATGACCCGTCCCGCCCGTCGCGAACTTGCAAACGCCATCCGTTTTCTTGCTGCAGATGCCGTAGAGGCCGCCAAATCGGGGCATCCGGGCATGCCGATGGGCATGGCCGATATCGCGGAGGTGCTGTGGAATGACCACCTCAAGCACAACCCGACGAATCCCAAGTGGCCGGACCGCGACCGCTTCGTGCTGTCGAACGGACATGGCTCGATGCTTCATTACGCCCTGCTGCACTTGGCGGGCTACGCGCTGTCGATTGATGACCTGAAGCGTTTTCGTCAGCTGCATTCCAAGACGGCGGGCCATCCGGAACGTCACCTCACGCCGGGCATCGAAACGACCACCGGGCCACTGGGGCAGGGCATCGCCAATGCGGTGGGTATGGCCCTCGGCGAGCGCCTTTTGGCGCAGCGCTTTAACCGCGACGGCCACACCGTGGTTGATCACCACACCTACGTTTTCCTCGGTGATGGCTGCTTGATGGAAGGCGTGTCGCACGAAGTGTGTTCGCTGGCGGGCACCTGGGGCTTGGGCAAGCTGGTCGCTTTCTGGGATGACAACGGCATCTCCATCGACGGCGAAGTGCAGGGTTGGTTCACCGACGACACGGCGAAGCGCTTTGAGTCGTATGGCTGGCAAGTCATCAAGAACGTGGACGGCCATGACCCCGAGGAACTGCTGCAGGCCATCAGCACCGCGAAGGCGGAAACGCAGCGCCCCACGCTCATCTGCTGCCGCACTCATATTGGATTCGGTTCACCGAATAAGCAGGGCAAGGAAAGCTCGCACGGCGCGCCTCTCGGCAAGGACGAAATCGCGCTGACGCGCGAGGCACTGAAGTGGCCGCATGCGCCGTTCGAGATTCCGGCTGACTTGAGCAGCGCATGGGACGCGCGCGCTCGCGGCGCGAAGTCGGAAGCCGACTGGAACGTCCGCTTTGCCGCGTACAAGGCCGCTTATCCGGCGTTGGCTGCTGAGTTTGAACGCCGTGTGGCGGGTGATTTGCCGGCTGATTTCGCAAAAGTCGCGCACGACTACGTGGCGAAGCTTCAGGCGGAAGGCCCGGTGGTGGCTTCGCGCAAAGCCTCGCAAATGGCCATCGAAGTGTTTGCGCCGCTGCTGCCTGAACTGGTGGGTGGCTCAGCCGATTTGGCGCATTCCAATCTCACGACCTGGAAAGGCCAGAAGTCAGTGACGACCAGCGACGCTGATGCGCGCTACGTGCATTACGGCGTGCGCGAGTTCGGCATGACGGCTATTGGTTCGGGTTTGGCCTTGCATGGCGGATTCATTCCGTTTGACGCCACGTTCCTGGTGTTCTCGGATTACGCCCGCAATGCGGTGCGCATGAGTGCGCTCTTGCCGGTGCGTTCTGTGCATGTGTATACGCACGATTCCATCGGCTTGGGCGAAGACGGCCCGACGCACCAGCCGATCGAGCATTTGTGGTCGCTGCGTTTGATTCCGAATCACGATGTGTGGCGCCCCGGCGATGCCGTGGAGTCGGCCGTTTCTTGGGCCTGTGCATTGCAGCGCACCGATGGTCCGTCGAGCTTGGTCTTCTCGCGGCAAAACTTGGCGCATCAGCAGCGCGATGCGCAGCAGGTGGCCGACATTGCACGCGGTGGCTACGTACTGAGTGATCCGGCTTCCGCAAGCTTCGACATGATTCTTGTCGGTACGGGCTCGGAGTTGGAGTTGGCACGACTGGCGGCGGTGAAGCTGGCGGAAGAGGGCATTCACGCGCGCGTTGTGTCGATGCCGTGCTTTGAGGCCTTCAAGCGCCAGCCTTTGGAGTACCGCGAAGGCGTGCTGCCGTCGTGGTGCCGCAAGCGCGTGGTGGTGGAAGCCGGTAGCAGCGAGCCTTGGCGCGTGATTGCAGGCCTTGATGGCGCCGTGGTGGGCATTGATCGCTTCGGCGAGTCGGCACCCGGCGACGTGCTGATGAAGAACTTTGGCTTTACGGTGGAGAACGTGGTGGCTGTGGCGAAAGCGCTGCGCTGATCCGTGCGGAACCCCGTAATCCCAACGCGGCGCCTTCGGGCGCCGTGCTTGTTTCAGGCGCGCGTTTCGCGGAGCGCCGCTTGCAAAAGCCGCCGCTCCAAACGTTCGCGCCAGTGGCTTGTTTTGTCGAAACCCATGCGAGTCAACGCGGCGGATTCGCTGGCGTCCGCTCCGGATTCCGATTGAAGTAACGCATGCAGGATCGCGCGAAGTTTCCCGGTGCGTGTTGCCGTAGCCGCCTTCAATGCGCCCAGGGCGCGAACGAGATCCTGTTCTTCCACAGTGAAGTCGCTTCCCAGCGGATACTCGGGGAGCAAGCCTTCTTCGCGAAACGGCGCCAGCAGGGATTCGAGTTGCTCTGGCGTGTTGTGCTGCCAAACACGTGCATCAATCTGCCCAAGCTTTCCGCTGGCCTGTGCGTTTCTGGCCAGATGCGGTGCAAAACGCGCATCGCCGATCGCAAGCATGGCTGCGATGCAATCGCCATCGCCACGGTCGCGAAGATCGGCGATGCCGTACTCGCTGATGACGACGTCGCGCAGGTGTCGTGGGATCGTGGTGTGGCCGTAATGCGACAGCAGTGAACTAATCACGGTCCCGCCCGATTCACGCGTGGCACGAAACAGCAGAATGGAGCGTGCATCGGGCAGCGCGTGGGCCATCGCCACGAAGTTGTACTGGCCACCCACACCCGACACCACGCGGCCATCTTCCAAAGCATCCGAGACCGCCGCGCCGAGCACGGTTTGCATCATGGTGGTGTTGATGAATCGCGCGTGGCGACGCTGTGCGGCCTTGAGCAGGGGCTCGGTCATTCCGAGTTGATTGATCTCGGAAATGCGCGTCATGCGAATGCGCTTTGCGAGGTCCGCTCCCGGATCGCGCAACCACGCATACAACTCGGGGCTGCCGAGGAAGAATCCGCCATGCAGCACTTCGCCGTCGGCTTCGGCATGCGCCAAGTCTTCCGCAGTGCCTTGTCCGTCGTTCAAGCGCAGTTGCGCTGCAAGATCGTGGACGACGCGACGCTTGAGAATCCCGAGCTGTGCCAGATGGCGAAAACCATCCATCACCATTTCGCTGCAGCCGAACAGGCCCTTCTCGAAGGGCTCAAGGCCGCCGGTCGACTTGATCAGGGCGCTGTCTTCCACGCCGGGCCAAAGCGCGCGCAGCATGCGGCGGTAGTCGGCGTTTCGCGTGTGGCGCAGCCCAAGAGACCAAGCAATGGCGTCGGACAACGCACCAATGCCGATCTGCAACGTTCCGCCGTCTTTGACCAAAGTGCTGGCGTACAAGCCAATGGCGAACTCCGTGAGTGATACCGGTTGCCGAGGCACGCCGAACAACGCAGGTGCCGGGCTTGGGTGCTGCAACACAATGTCGAAGAACGCGGGCTCGACCGAGGCACCTTTCTCGATAAAGGGAAGGCTCGGATCGACCTCGGCCACCAGCAATGGCCGAGGAAGGCCCAGCAAAGCCACTTCATCGATCACGTCGAAGGTCAGGTCGGGGTTGCTGGAAAGGGACAGTCGGCCATCGGCATGGCGCGCCACTTTCTGGAAAATCACGTTGCAGTGTCGCGCGGCGATGGCGCGCGCAGCATGCGTGTAATTCAGGCTGGCGTAGCTCTGTTGCGCTTGCTTGGAATTCAGCAATGCGCCTGAGGGCAGATAGAACTCCTGCACATCGATGTTGGTGGGTAGGGCGTCACGTTTCTGCGCAAGAAACCACAGCGGGTCTTCGAAACCCTCGCCGAAATGCCGCTGCACGAACGGCCCGAGGAAGCGTCCTTCTAGGCCGCCGCGCACACTGGGCCGCGAGAGCGATAGCGCGCTGAGAATCGTGAGGCGCAACGCTGGCTGGCTTGCGCAAAAGGAATAAAGCGCATTCAGCACGCGGTGCGGCTTGCCTAATCCCAATGGCGCGGCGGCCACAATGTGCGGCCCTGTGTAAGCCACGATGGCAGCGATGGCGCGCTGAAGTTCGGGGTCGGGCAATGCCGTTGGTTGTGGGGCTTGAGGTGCCACGGGTGAATTCCGCTGCAACGAGGCCGCTAGAGTATCGCGGCGGTCTTGGGCCCTGAGGTCACCGGGCTCGCGGCGAATGCGCGAGCCCGATGTTTCGCCTTAGAAGTTGTAGCCCAGCGCCACGCTGTAGGTGAGTGGGTCGACATTGGCCGTGCCAATCGACGCGCCGTTCAGACGGGCATCGGCGTCGATGTCGATCCAGCGGGCGTCGGCGACCACATCCCAGTTCTCGTTGATCTTGAAGATGATGCCGGCTTGAGCGGCCAAGCCCATGCTGTTGTCCAAGCTAACGTTTGTGCCGGCGACGGGGCCGCGCTCTTTCTCGTCAAACACGATGGTGTAGTTGAGGCCTGCGCCAATGAACGGATTCACCTTCGAGCCCGGCGCAAACGCGTATTGCAGGCTGAGCGTGGGCGGCAGGTGCTTGAACTCGACTGCATTGCTTCCGGCCAGCTTTGCCATATGGGTAAACGGCGTGGCGGCCAACAACTCCACAGACCAGTGGTCGCTGAGCTGGCGGCCAACAATCAGGCTGAGCTGCGTGTCGCTGCCCACTTGAAGCGGCAAGTTACCGGCCAGCGTGCCGTTATCCGACTTCGGATTAACGGTGATGGCCCCGGTGCGGAAGAACCAGCCATCGGCGGCGTGAGCGGCAGTGGCGCTGGCCAGAAGGGCAAGGGCGAGGGTGGTGCGAGCGAGAGCGGACATAAGGTTCTCCAGTGGTTTGAAATCAGCCACTGCAGTGTCGGCGCACGCGCGAAACGGGCTCTTGATATCAGTCAACGCTGCGCTTGACGTCGATCAAATCAGCACGAGGATCGCGGCTTTTCCATCGCATTACCGCGAACTAGAGCGCTCAGGCTTGCTCGCAAGCGCGGTATTGATGAGGCGGGCTAAACGTTGCCCGGCTTGCCGAAGCCGCATTTCAGCCAGCGGTCGATGCTGTTCCATGTAGCTGCGGGGGATCACGCGGCGCTCGGGATACAAACCGTTTTCCGTGATGACCCGGCAGCTCTCGAGAGCCCATTCCACCTCGGGTTGAGCAAGGCTCTGAGTGTCGTCTTGGGGCAGCTCTGGGCCGCCTTGAAGCTGTGCTGCATAAGCATCGGGCTCCAGTCCCGCCTGCTGCACCATGGCCGTGTCCCAAAGCGCATGCAGATTGGTGCCCCGTTGTAGCCAACGAACTTGCGTGTCATTGCCGCCGCGGTCAAAGCCGAAGCCGGCGTGGAAGGGTTGGTGCACATCGCCCACGAAATGCACAAGAAATTTCAGAGCTTTGCGGCGCTCAGCATCGGGCTTCGAGCGATCCGCGAGCAGAACAGCTTGTGCGCGAATCGCCCCAACGACGCAGTTGCCGTCCTTGCAGTCGCGTTCCTCCACAAAGCTGCAGGGGCTTTCTTTCGGCAGGTTCAGCCAGTGCCAGCGCCCCGTACCTCGGCCTTCGGGTAGGTCGCGAATCTGGTCGGCCCAGGTCGCCACGCCCTCTAGGCTGGGCTCGGGCTCGCCTGCCAAGAGCCGAGCCACCTCGGCCTGAGCGGTGGGCTTGAGCTCGGCTTGCGCCAAGCGGCCGATGATGCGGTGGCCGTCCTGCCCCCATCCCCACGCTTGCCCGGCGGTCAAAACCATCAGGCCAACACACACGGTGGCGTGAAACAGGGTGCGGAGTCTCGGCATGTGGGGTGCTGGTCGTGGGCAGGGCGGGTAAACTAGCGCGCTTTCCACCATTCGCCTACAGGAGCGCATTCATGGCCATTAAGGTCGGCATCAACGGCTACGGCCGCATCGGTCGCAACATTCTGCGCGCGCTGTATGAAGGTAAGCGCAATCACGAGATTCAGATCGTTGCGATCAACGACCTCGGTGACGCCGAGACCAATGCGCACCTGACCCAGTACGACACCGCCCACGGCAAGTTCCCGGGCGAAGTCACTGTGGACGGTGGCGATCTCGTGGTGAACGGCGATCGCATTAAGGTGTTCGCTGAGCGCGACCCGTCCAAGTTGCCCTGGGGCGAGCATGGCGTGGACGTGGTGCTGGAGTGCACCGGCTTGTTCACCACCAAGGCGAAGGCCGGCCTGCATCTGGCGGGTGGCGCCAAGAAGGTGATCATTTCCGCGCCAGGCGGTGCTGACGTCGACGCCACCATCGTGTTCGGCGTGAATCACGGCGTTCTGAAGGCCACCGACACGGTGATCTCGAATGCCAGCTGTACCACGAACTGCCTCGCGCCGCTCGCCAAGGTGCTGCACGACAAGATCGGCATCGTGCACGGCCTGATGACCACGATTCACGCCTACACCAATGACCAAGTGCTGACCGACGTGTACCACTCGGATCTGCGTCGCGCGCGCTCGGCCACCATGAGCCAGATTCCGACCAAAACCGGCGCGGCTGCAGCAGTGGGTCTGGTGTTGCCCGAACTCAACGGCAAGCTCGACGGCTTCGCCATGCGCGTGCCGACCATCAACGTCTCGGTCGTGGATCTCTCGTTTGTGGCCGCTCGTGCCACGACGAAGGAAGAGATCGACGCAGCCGTGCTGGAAGCCTCGCAAGGCGCGCTGAAGGGCATCCTCGGCTTCAACAAGCAGCCGCTCGTGTCGGTGGATTTCAACCACGATCCGCGCAGCTCGGTGTACGACAGCACGCAGACGCGCGTGATGGGCGGCACGATGGTGAAAGTGCTGAGCTGGTACGACAACGAGTGGGGCTTCAGCAACCGCATGCTGGACACGACGTTGGCGTTGATGGCGGCGAAGTAAACCAAGCTATCAATGTCGCAATGGAAAAGGCCGGCAAAAGCCGGCCTTTTTTCTTTTCCACTGTGTCGTTCCAGCATCGATCCATGGACGACATCGAGACACGCATCAAGCAACTCAGCGATCTGCTTGGAAGGCCTACCCTTTGGAGTGCGGCGAGAACACGCGCGCATGGCGCTGCATCGTCCAGTACTGCGAAGCCCAATCCATCAGCACGACGAGGCGATTGCGGTAGCCGATCAGAAACACGATGTGCGCGAACAGCCACAGCCACCAGGCGAGTAGGCCGGTGAAGCGCATGCCGCCGATGACTCCGATGGCGCGATGCCGGCCAATGGTCGCCATCGAACCGTAGTCGCGGTAACGGAAGGGTGTCGAAACGCGAGCCTTGAGCGCAGCGATCAGGTTCTTCGCCGCATGCTGGCCCATCTGTTTGGCCGCTGGCGCGATGCCGGGCACCGGTTGACCCTCGACGCTCAGGGCGGCGAGATCGCCGATCACCTGTACTTCGGGATGCCCCGGAAGCGATAGATCGGCTTGCACCGGCACACGGCCGGCGCGGTCGGGGGTGATGCCGGAGGCCTTCGCTAGCAGTGCGCCGAGCGGCGAGGCTTCGACGCCCGCGCCCCACACCACATTGCGGGTGAGCAGTCGCGTGCGCGCACCGTCGCTTTCAACCTCGACGCCCTCGGCATCGATGCCGACGACCTTGGCGCCAAGACGCACCCGGACGCCGAGGCTTTCGAGTTGCGACTTGGCACTGTCCGAAAGCGGTTCGGGATAGGCCGCGAGCACACGCGTACCACCCTCCAGCAGCAGGATCTCGGCGCTCGCGGGGTCGATGCCTCGGAACTCGCCGGGCAGCGTATGTCTCGCAATCTCCGCCAGCGTGCCGGCCATCTCGACGCCGGTGGGGCCACCGCCAATGACGACGAAGCGCAGCAGTGCAGCGCGCTCGTCGGGGTCGTTGCTGCGCTCCGCGCGTTCGAAGGCGTCGAGCAGCCGGGCGCGGATGCCTTGTGCGTCCGCCAGTGTCTTCAATCCCGGTGCATGACTGGCCCACTCGTCGCGGCCGAAGTACGAATGCGTGGCCCCAGTGGCGACGATGAGGTGTTCGTATCCGAGTGTGTCGCCATCGGCGAGATGCACGGCGCGGGTCGCAAGGTCGATGTCGACCACATCGCCCATCAGCACCGTGACGTTGCGCTGGCTGCGCAGGATGTGGCGGATCGGCGCTGCGATCGACGGCGCGGCGAGGCCCGCCGTTGCAACCTGATAGAGCAGTGGTTGGAAAAGATGGTGGTTGGTGCGGTCGATGAGGGTGACGTCGACCGCAGCGCCCTTCAGGGCCTTCGCCGCAGCGAGGCCGCCGAAGCCGCCACCGAGAATCAGGACGCGCGGGCGATCACGTGCCATCCGCATCACGCGGTGCCGAGGCGCGCCTCAAGCGATCGTTGATGGCGGCCCAAGGCGCGCTGTGTGGCGGAAGCTCGGCCAGCAAAACATCGAAGCCGCGCGCATCCAAACGGCGCAGCGCGGCGTAAAGCGCATGGCCAAAGCCCGCCAAATCGCTGGGCAGCACTTCGCCTTCGACGCCTTTGAAGGGCTGGCCACGAAGCAGGGCCGCCACCTTTTGGCCGCGCTTGGTGAGCTCGTGGTAACGCGCCACCAAGGGCGCGCGGGCGAGCAACTCGACGCCCGCACGCGGCGCGTAATGCGAGGCCAAGGTGCCGGATGCGCGGGGGCTGTCGCCGTCGCTGCCCTCCGCTACGGGGCCGATGACTTCTTCGATCTCTGGGCGGCTGAGTTTGCCGGGCCGCAGGATGCGCGGCGTGTCGCCGGAGAGATCGACGATGGTGCTTTCCAAGCCCACTTCGCATTCGCCGCCATCGAGCACGATCGGCACAGCGTCACCGAACTCTTCGCGCACGTGCTGCGCGGTGGTGGGACTGATGCGACCAAAACGATTCGCCGAGGGTGCGGCTAGGCCGCCCTCGAATGCACGCAGAAGCGCCAAGGCCATGGGGTGCGAGGGCACGCGCAAACCCACGGTGTCCTGACCACCGGTCACTTCGTCGGGCACGCTGGCCGCACGCGGCAGAATCAAAGTGAGCGGTCCGGGCCAGAAGGCTTCGGCCAGGGCTTCGGCGGCGTCTGGCCAATCGCCTGCCCAGCGCGAGGCGGTGACGGCATCGGCCACGTGCACGATGAGCGGGTGATCCGACGGCCGGCCCTTCAGCGCATAGATGCGTCGGATGGCCTCGGGGTCATGGGCGTCGGCGGCAAGGCCGTAGACCGTTTCGGTGGGAAGGCCAATGGCCTCTCCGCGGCGGAGCGCGGCAAGGGCTTCGTCGAGACTTGGATTGGCGTGCATGCGGCCATGCTAGCCGCGCTCTGGCGATGCGACAATGCGCGCCTCAACTTTTGATTGCCCGTTTGGAGTTTCCATGCCCGTTCTTCGCATGACCGACCTCGACCTTGCTGGCCAGCGCGTGCTGATCCGCCAAGACCTCAATGTGCCGATCGAGAACGGGCAGGTCACTTCGGAGCAGCGCATCACTGCGTCCTTGCCTACGTTGAAGCTGGCCTTGGAGAAGGGTGCCGCCGTGATGGTGACTTCGCATTTGGGTCGCCCGAAAGAAGGCGAGTGGAGCGCCGAGAACTCGCTCGCACCCGTGGCCGAGCGCTTGGCCGAGCATCTGGGTCGCCCAGTGCCGCTGATCAAGGATTGGGTGGATGGCGTCACGGTGAAGCCCGGCGAGATCGTGCTGCTTGAGAACTGCCGCATGAATGTGGGCGAGGGCAAGGACGACGCGGCGCTGTCGGCCAAGTACGCCGCGCTGTGCGACGTGTTTGTGATGGATGCGTTCGGCACGGCGCATCGTGCGCAGGCGTCGACGCATGGCGTTATTCGCGCGGCAAAGGTCGCAGCAGGCGGCCCGCTTCTGATGGCGGAGCTGGACGCCTTGGCAAAAGCGCTGGCACATCCGGCTCGGCCGCTCTTGGCCATCGTGGCGGGGTCGAAAGTGAGCACAAAACTTGAGCTGCTGGGCAGCCTCGTCGACAAGGTCGACCAGCTCATCGTGGGCGGCGGCATTGCCAACACTTTCATCGCTGCGGCGGGCTACTCGGTGGGCAAGTCGCTGGTGGAAATGGACTTGCTCGACACCGCACGCGCCATCGTGGCCAAAGCGAAGGCTCGTGGTGCGTCGATTCCCTTACCCGAAGACGTGGTGGTGGCGCCGGCCTTTGCTGCCGACGCACCGGCGACCGTGCGCGCCGTTTCCGAGGTTCAAGACGGCGAGATGATTCTGGATATCGGCCCGAAAACCGCGGCGCGTTACGCCGAGCTTATTGCGAGCGCGGGCACCGTGGTGTGGAACGGCCCGGTCGGTGTGTTCGAGTTCGACGCGTTCGGCAAGGGCACCGAAGCGATGGCGCGCGCGATTGCCGCGTCGAAGGCGTTTTCGATTGCAGGCGGCGGCGACACTCTGGCCGCGATCGACAAGTACGGCATTGCGTCGGACGTGGGCTACATTTCGACCGGCGGTGGCGCGTTCCTCGAGTTCCTGGAAGGCAAAGTGCTGCCGGCCGTTGAGGCGCTGGAAGCACGCGGCAGTTAACCGCCTAGCCTTAGGTGTCGAGCTTTGCGCCCTGCGCAAGCAGCATGCGCAAAAAAGCCTCGGGTTCCTGAGGCGCGAGGAGCAAACGCTCATCGTCTGCGCCGACGAGTTCAAGCGCATCGCAGGCTTCGGGCAGGGCAGCAAACCATCGCTTTCCTGCGCTGTCGCGTTGCCAGCCCTGGGCATCGCCGGCTTGCCACCAGCGAGGTTGGCCCATCGAAGCGGGCCAGTCCTTACGCGGCCACTGGCGAACATCGGTGCGCGTTACGCGCATGCCCGCGATGTCGAGCGACAGGAATTGAAACCCCGCTTCTAGTCGCAATGTCCCGGAAGACAAAGTGGCTCGCGGCGCGCGCGCCAACACCATGGCCAGCAGCGCCGAGACGCCCACGCCTGCGCCCGCAAGCGCAGCGGCAAGCCCAAGGTGGTGGCCCTCGGTCATCCATGCAACGGCGCCAGCCATCGTGATGGCATCGAACGCGAGGAACAGGCCGCCCATCCAGGCAAGCCGGCGGCGGCGGGTTGAAGCTCTTAATGCAATCGTGTGCATGGCGTGGTTGAGGTGGACCTCTGGTAGCGTAGCGGACGACTTCCAGAAGACTGCGTGACTATGAGCCAGCCGCTGCGCCGCACAAGAATCCTTGCCACCCTGGGCCCTGCCACCGATGCGCCGGGCGTCATCGATGCCCTGCTCGATGCAGGATTGAATGCAGTGCGGCTGAATTTCTCGCACGGTACTGCAGAGCAACATGCGCAGCGTGTCGCGGCGGTTCGGGCTGTGGCCTCGCGCACCGGCAAGGAAATCGGCGTCTTGGCCGATCTTCCGGGCCCGAAGATCCGCATCGAGAAATTCGCTGAAGGCAAGGTGCTGCTGAAGGCTGGTCAAGCCTTTGCACTCGTCTGCCGCGCTGATGCGCCTCCCGGCGATGCCAGCCAAGTGGGCTGCAGTTACTTGGGCTTGCCGAAAGACGTGGGCCCCGGCGACACCCTGTTGCTCGACGACGGCTTGATCGCCCTGCGCGTGGATCGCGTGGACGGCGCGGTCGTGCACACCGAGGTGCTGACCGATGGCGCGCTCTCGAATCGCAAGGGCCTGAACCGCTTGGGCGGTGGCCTGAGCTTGGGCGCGCTGACCGACGAAGACCGCGCGCATATCGTTACTGCTGCGAAGCTGGGCGCAGATTTCATTGCTGTGTCGTTCTGCCGATCGGCGGCCGACATCGAGCTGGCGCGCGAGCTGGCGCGTGCGGCCGGTTC
>JAIXVL010000101.1 GCA_027483045.1 Lysobacteraceae bacterium | reverse complement strand
CACTTCCTGTTCCATTACAACTTCCCGCCCTACTCGGTGGGTGAAGCTGGCCGCATGATGGGCCCGAAGCGCCGCGAAATCGGTCACGGCCGTCTCGCCAAGCGCGGCGTGCTGGCTGTCATGCCGGACATGGAGAGCTTCCCGTACACGATCCGCGCCGTCTCGGAAATCACCGAGTCGAACGGTTCGTCCTCGATGGCTTCGGTGTGCGGTTCGTCGTTGGCCATGATGGACGCGGGCATCCCGCTGAAGGCTCCGGTCGCTGGCATCGCGATGGGTCTGGTGAAGGAAGGCGACAACTTCGTCGTGCTGTCCGACATCCTGGGTGATGAAGATCACCTCGGCGACATGGACTTCAAGGTGGCCGGCACGACCGAAGGCATTTCGGCGCTGCAAATGGACATCAAGATCGAAGGCATCACCGAAGAGATCATGAAGATCGCCTTGAATCAGGCGAAGACCGGCCGCTTGCACATCATTGGCGAAATGGCCAAGGGTTTGACCGCGCCGCGTGAGGAGCTCTCCGAGTACGCCCCGCGCCTGCTCACGATGAAGATCCACCCGGACAAGATCCGCGAAGTGATCGGCAAGGGTGGTTCGACCATCCAGGCCATCACCAAGGAAACCGGTACGCAGATCGACATCCAGGACGACGGCACCATCGTCATCGCTTCGGTCAACGCCGCCGCTGCCCAGGCCGCGAAGGCGCGCATTGAGCAGATCACGTCGGACGTCGAGCCGGGCCGCATCTACGAAGGCAAGGTCGCCAAGATCATGGACTTCGGCGCGTTCGTCACGATCGCCCCGGGCAAGGATGGCTTGGTGCACATCTCGCAGATCTCTGACGAGCGCGTCGAGAAGGTCAGCGACAAGCTGAAGGAAGGCGACTTGGTGAAGGTCAAGGTGCTGGAAGTCGACAAGCAGGGCCGCATCCGCCTGTCGATCAAGGCCGTGGCAGAAGGCGAGGGCGGCGTTTAATCGCGCCAGCGTCTCTTCGCTACTCAGTAAAAAGAAACCCGCCGGAAGGCGG
This sequence comes from Lysobacteraceae bacterium, assembly GCA_027483045.1. Classification (GTDB taxonomy): domain Bacteria; phylum Pseudomonadota; class Gammaproteobacteria; order Xanthomonadales; family Xanthomonadaceae; genus Silanimonas. Next base: position 2,398 of record JAIXVL010000101.1, on the reverse strand, counting down.
GTTTCTTTTTGGTGCGCTGATGGACTGCGCTGAGTAATCGCTGAGGTTCAGGCTTCTGTCGCCGTCATCTCCACGCGATTCCGGCCGCCTGCTTTTGCCGTGTAAAGCATGCGATCCGACTCGCTGAGCAGGGCGTGGATGTTCTGGTTGCCATCCGGGCTCACGCACACGCCGATACTGGTGGTGAGCGTGAACTGCTGGCCGTCGGGAAGTTCGACGACGATCGCAGCGATGCGTTCGCGCAGGGCTTCGAAGTAATCCCATCCGCTTTTCGCATCGAGTCCCGGCGCAAACACCACAAATTCTTCGCCGCCGAATCGCGCCACCATGTCCTGGGTTCGCGCATGCTCGGTCACGGCGCGAGCAACGGCCTTAAGCGCAATGTCACCGCCATCATGACCGTAGGTGTCGTTGATCTTCTTGAAGTGATCGATATCCAACGTGGCCACGGCCAAAGCTTGGGGAGCGCGCCTCATCGCATCCAAACGCTGTGCGGTCACTTCGAAGAAGTGTCGGCGGTTGGAAAGGCCGGTGAGGAAATCCTTCGTTGCCAGATCCTGCAGCGTGCCGATCAAGTCGAGGTTGTCGACGTTTTGCGAGACGCGGCAGAAGAATTCTTCGCGCGAGTAGGGCTTGTGGATAAAGTCGTTCGCGCCGTTCTTCAAAAACCGCGCAACCAACTCGGGCTTGTTGGCGCCACTGACGCCGATGATGGCAAGGCGGTCGCGGCTGTAGCGCTCGCGAAGCTTTGCAGCCAGCTCCACGCCGGTCATGCCCGGCATTTCGTGATCGGTAATCACCAGGCGAATGCCGGGGTTTTGTTCGACCGCAGCAAGACCTTCTTCGCCGTTGGCGGCCAAGAGCACCTGGAAGCCGTAGGACGACAACTGCTCGGCCACCATTAAACGCGCCGAAGGAGAGTCATCGACGGCCAACGCGGCGATGCGGCGATTGCGGTCGAGCCGCTGGGCTAGCCAAGTGAGGTAGTCCAGGTGCCCGGGCGCGCTCTTGATGACGTAGTCGACGACAGAGCGGCCAAGGATGCGGTCGCGCAATTCCTCGTCGTACTTGCTCGACACGACGACGAGCGGAAGACCCGTTGATGAGAAGCGATCGATCAGATCGTCCTGCGAAGCATCGGGTAGCACCAAGCCACTCAGGATTAGGAAGATGTCGTGGTGCTGCTCAAGCGCCGACTGCGCCTCGGCCATCGTTCGCGCCAACACCACCGGAAGGTTCAAGCGCGTCTCGACGGCCTCGGCAAGCATGCCGGCATAGCTGCGCGAGTTCTCGACGATCAGCACACGTTGGGGCAATGGAGCGAAGCTCATGCGTTGGACCTATGTGTTCGTTCGTGCAGCTTAGGGCATGGGCCGGAGCCACTCCAGCCGTTGCGAGGCGTGGGTCTCACCCAACATCCGGGCAAGAATGGGCAGGGCGGGTGCGAGGACGGCGTCGAGTTGGAAGGGGGGGTTAAACAGCAGCATGCCGCTGCCGTTGAGTCGCAGCGGCGAGTCGTCGGGTCGAATCATCAACTCGGCACACAGTAGGCCGCGGCCACCCAGTTTGTTGGCCTCGCGAAAAAAGCCATGCAGGGTGCGGCGCTGCTTGATGGGGTACCACACCGCCACGCCACCTTGGGGCCAGCGCTCCATCGCCTCCTTAACCGCCTGCAGGACGCGGGGGTATTCGGCTTCTTGGGCTTCGTACGGCGGGTCGATCAACACCAGGCCGCGCTTCTCCTTCGGCGGCAGCAGGGCGCGAACGGCATCGTAGCCATCGCGCGCATGGGTGGCGGCGCGGCTGTCTGCGGCGAGGTTGGACTTCAGCACCGCCGCTTCTTCAGGGTGAAGCTCGCACGCCGCCAGTCGATCCTGTGGACGCAGTGCGGCCAGCGCGATGCGCGGGGAGCCGGGATACAGGCGCAACTGCCCATCGGGGTTCTCGCTGGCCACAACCTCACACAAGCGTTGCACGGCTGCCGGTAGACCGCGTTTGCTCCACAGGCGGCCGATGCCGGCTTGGCCCTCGCCGGTGCGTTCCGCAGCCTTGGCGTCGAGCGCGTACAGACCGCGCCCGCCGTGAGTGTCGAGGACAAAAGAAGCGGCTTCTTTCTTGGCCAGGGCATCCAGCCAAGCCAAAAGGGTGATGTGCTTGAGGACGTCGGCATGGTTGCCGGCATGGAAGGCATGGCGATAGTTCATGACTTCAGTCTAGCGCCCCAGCTCGCTGACGGCGCTAGGATGTGGCCTTCACAGGGGAGACGATCTTTATGGCCAAGGTGTTTCGTTGGGCGTTCCGAGGTGGCTTGCTGCTGTTGCTAGCCCTCACTCTTTTCGTGCTGCACAGCCTGTACTTCAAGCCGGTCAGCATCCGCATTTTCTACGAGCGCGTGTTT
>JAIXVL010000161.1 GCA_027483045.1 Lysobacteraceae bacterium | reverse complement strand
CGCTTGGCGCGCATGGGCCCGGAATGGGAAATGGCGAACAACGTGGCGCCCGGCGTGCTGATTCGCGAGCTGGGCGGCATCGACATCTACGGGCAGTTGCTGGGCACGCTGGAAGGTGCCGGGCGGTTTCGCGAGGGCGAACCGGGCAAGCCCATCGACCCCCTGCAGCGCCGCCGCTACTACACGCTGGCCTACGACTGGCGTCAGCCGAACATTGTTGCTGTGCGGCAACTGCATGCGCTGATCGACCAGATTCGCCGCGACTACGCCGATCCGGGCCTGCGCGTCGACATCATCGCCCACAGCAATGGCGGGCTAATTGCCAACTACTACCTGCGGTATGGCCCCAACGATGTGCTTGAGGACCCCGCGCCCAAGGCCTGGGAAGAGGGACGCCTGCGGGTGCGCCGTGTGGCCATGCTGGGCACGCCCAATCTGGGCTCAGTGACCAGCCTGCAACGTTTGCTCACCGGTTTCCGCTTCAGCCTGCGCGTGGTGCCTATTGAGGCGCTGGCCAGTTTTTCGACTGTGTTCGAAACCCTGCCGCACCCGCACACTCAGGTGATCCTTGATACCTCGGGCGCGGTGATCCCGCTCGACCTCTACGACCCGGTGCTCTGGCGCGACAACCAATGGTCGGTGTTTTCGTCTGAGGTCGAGGCCCGTACGCAGGAGATGTGGGGCGAGGGCCCGCAGGCGCAACTGGCCCTGGGTGTGTTGCAGGCCAACTTCGAACGCAACCTGCGCCGTGGCAAGCGCTTCACCCAAGCCTTGGCACTGCCCTTTCCTTCTGCGGGAATCCGCATGGCCGTCTTCGGCGGCGATTGCGAACAAACGCGTTCGGCGGCGGTGCTGGAAACCATTGAAGGCCGAGCCCACTTGGCGTTTTCGCCGCGCGACATCACCAAGCCGGTCAAAGGCGTGGACTATGCGGCGCTCATGGAAGCGCCCGGCGATGGCTTGGTCACGCGCGAATCGCAAGATGCCGCCGCCTTCGGTTTTGTGCCCGTGCGCCAAACGTTTTTCCTCTGCGAGAACCATGGCCGACTGCTGGCCAACCCGTTCTTTCAGAACAACCTGCTCAACTTCATCCTGAGCCCCTAGGCCGGGCCGCTAGAATTGCGGCATGACTACGCCTCGCTCGCCGCTTGATGCCCTGAAACCCGCCGCCGGACGTTTGCTGGAGCGCGCCTTGAACCGCGCGCTCGAGTTGGACCCGGAAACCCGCAGCGGCCTTCAGGCCTTGAATGGCCAGCGCGTGCAGCTGCATCTGGAATCGCCGCTGCTGGCCATGGAGATTGCCGTCGAGGGCGAGCGCTTGCGCATCGGCCCTGCACAGGGCGACGAACCCGATCTGTCGATTAAGGCCGGCATTGGCGCGCTTCTGGGCCAGCTGCCCTTCTTGAAGGGCGCGGGCAGCACACCGGTGGGCAAGGTGCGCTTGAACGGCGACGCCGAGTTGGCGCGGCAACTGCAGCGTCTGGCCGAAAACTTCGATCCCGATTGGGACAAGCCCTTTGCCGACTTGCTGGGTCCGGTGATCGGGCCGCAGGTGGCGAAGACTTTGCGCGAGGCCTTGAAGACGGCACGCGTGCAGGCCGGCAACTTGGCACAGCAAGCGGCTGAGTACCTGAGCGAAGAAACCGGCGACATCGTGCCCAAGGCCGAACTGGAGGCCTTTCATGAGGATGTCGATGCCCTACGCGATCGCGCGGAGCGCATCGCCGCGCGAGTGGCCCGCCTAAGCCCCGAAGGCTTGCGCGAATGATTGCCGCCCCGTTGCGCGCGCTGCGCATTGCCCGCGTGCTGTTCAAGCACCGCCTGGATTCGCTGCTGGAAGGCACTCCGTTCGCCACCTTGCGCTGGCTGATTGCGCCGGTGGCCTGGGGTCGCGCCGAAGGCGGCACGCGCGGTGAACGCTTGCGCGCTGCCTTGGAAGAGCTGGGCCCCATCTTCGTGAAGTTCGGGCAAATCCTCTCCACGCGTCGCGATTTGCTCGCACCCGATTTGGCCGACTCGCTGGCCTTGCTGCGCGATCGCGTGGCGCCCTTCGATGGCGCGGAAGCACGCCGGATTATCGAGACGCAATTGGGCCAAGCCATCGAAGCGCTCTACACCGAGTTCGACGAAACGCCGTTGGCCTCGGCGTCGATTGCGCAGGTGCATGCAGCGCGTTTAAAGACCGCCGACGGCACACCCGGTCGCCGCGTGGTGGTGAAGGTGGTGCGGCCTGGCATCCAGAAGCGCATTGATGCGGATCTGGCCTTGTTGAAGGCCTTAGCCGAAGTGGTTGCGCGCACGCATCCGCGCGCCGAGAAGATTCGTCCGCATGAGGTGGTGGCCGAGATCGAAACCACGCTGCGCGGCGAGTTGGACTTGCAGCGCGAGGGCGCCAACGCTTCAGTGCTGCGGCGCTTTTGGTTGGACAGCGACGATCTGTACGTGCCCGAAGTGTTCTGGACGCATTCGGCCGAGAGCGTGTTGACGCTGGAACGGGTGAGCGGCATTCCTTCCGACGACATCGCCGCGCTGGATGCGGCAGGCATTTCGCGCGAGAAGCTGGCGGAGAAAGGCGTACGCGTGTTCTACACGCAGGTGTTTCGCGACAACTTCTTCCATGCCGATGCGCACGCAGGAAACATCTGGGTCGATGACGATCCGGCGCGGCGCGACAACCCGCGCTTCATCGCGCTCGATTTCGGCATCATGGGCCAGCTATCGAAGAACGATCAGTACTACCTGGCCGAGAACTTCATGGCCATCTTCGTGCGCGATTACCGCCGCATCGCCGAGCTGCACGTGGAGGCCGGCTGGATGCCCGCGCATCTGCGCCTCGACGATCTGGAAGCAGCAACGCGCTCAGTGTGCGAGCCCTACTTCACTCGCCCCTTGGCGGAGATTTCGCTGGGCGAGGTGCTGGTGAAGCTGTTCAAAACCGCGCAGCAATACGAACTCACTCTGCAGCCACAGCTCATCCTGCTGCAGAAGACGCTGCTCAATATTGAAGGCGTTGCGCGCCACCTTGATCCCAAGCTCGACATCTGGAAAGTGGCCAAGCCCGTTCTAGAAGGCATTTTGCGCGAGCGTTACAGCGCCAACTGGTTGGCGGCGGAATTCAAGAAGCGCCTGCCCGAAATCATCACGCGGGCGCCGGAGTTTCCGCGGCTGATTCACGGCTTTCTGTCGCAGCAAGTGGAAGGCAAGCACCGTATCCACATCGACTCGCACGACATCGCAGAGCTGAAGCGCATCTCGGCCATCAACCAGCGCGCGGCGGTCTACGCCATCTTGGGCAGCGGCTTGATGATCACTGCCGCTGTGCTGTTTGGTTTCGACGCCGGCGGCCCCTCGTGGGGCGGCGTGCGTGCGGCCACGTGGGTGGCCGCGGCGAGCGCCTTGGTTTGCTTTATCGCTGCGTGGCCGCGGCGAAAGTGAGCGCGACGGAAGCGCCGGACCAAGCGGCGAAGGAAAACGACCTCGCGATTCCAGTGATTGTTGGCGACGAGTTTCTCGCCGTGGTCGACAAACCGGCGCGACTGATGGCACACGACAGTGCACTCGCACGTGGCGAGAACGATTTTCTCGCCGACCGACTGCGCGCGCAGTTTGGTCGTCCCATTCATTTGATTCACCGCTTGGACCGCGCCACGTCAGGCTGCCTGCTGGTGGCGTTTGATCGCGACACGGCCAAGGCACTGGGCGAGCAGTTCATGACGCGCTCGGTGACGAAAACCTATCTCGCCGTATGTCGCGGCTGGCCGGAACCCGCGGAAGATCTCATCGATCATCCGCTGGATGGCGGCCCCGGGAAGCCGGAGAAAAAGCCCGCGCAAACCGCCTATCGCGTGCTGGCTACCGGCGCGATGCCTTGGGCCTACGGCGAGCATGCGGAGTCGCGCTTCTCACTGGTGGAATGCACGCCGCACACCGGGCGCTTTCGACAGATTCGCCGGCACTTGAAGCATCGGCATCACCACTTGATGGGCGATACCAGCCACGGCGATGGCGCGCGCAATCGCATGTTCCGCATGCATCTGGGCGTGCATCGCATGTTGCTGCACGCGTGGCGCTTGTCGTTCACGCACCCGACCACCGGCGCCGCGGTGTGTGCCACCGCAGCGCTTGATCGGGAGTTTGAGAAAACCTTGGAGGCTTTCGGCTGGTCGCTCGACGCCTCGGCTTAGCGTTCGACGATCGCCACCACGCCCATACCACCGGCCGTGCAGACGGAAATCAGCGCGCGGCCCGAGCCTTTCTGCTTGAGCAGTTTCGCGGCTGTGGCCACGATGCGTGCGCCCGTTGCGGCGAACGGGTGACCGAGCGCCAACGAGCTACCCACCACATTGAGCTTGCTGCGGTCGATGCTGCCGAGCGGTGCGTCGAGACCCAGCTTCTGCTTGCAGAACTCAGCGGATTCCCATGCTTTGAGTGTGCACAGCACCTGCGCCGCGAAGGCTTCGTGGATCTCGTAGAAATCAAAGTCCTGCAAGGTGAGGCCATTGCGCGCCAGCAGCTGCGCCACCGCCCAAGCCGGCGCCATCAGCAGGCCGTCGCCGTGAGTGAAATCAACGGCCGCGACTTGCGAATCACGCAAGTAAGCCTGCACTTCTAAACCGCGCGAAGCCGCCCATTCTTCCGAGGCCAGCAAGCAGGCCGATGCGCCGTCGGTGAGCGGCGTGGAATTGCCGGCAGTGAGCGTGCCCTTGCCCGAGGTTTTGTCGAAGGCGGGCTTCAAGGTCGAGAGTTTCTCAACCGTAGTTTCCGGGCGAAGAATGTTGTCGCGATCAATGCCGCGGAACGGCGTGACCAAGTCGGCATAGAAGCCATCGGCGTAGGCCTTGGCTGCTTTGCTGTGCGACTCGAACGCGAGCTGATCCTGATCGGCGCGGGTAATGCCCCACTCCTTGGCCATCACTTCGCAGCTTTCGCCCATGCTCTTTCCCGTGCGCGGCTCGGCCACGCCGGGGAACTCGGGCTTCAATTCCGAGAACGAAAAGCCCTTCAGCAGCGCCTTAATGCGATCGACCGGCGTCTTCGCCATGTTCATGTTGAGCAGGCGGCGACGGAAACCCTTGTTGTGCGCGATCGGCACGTCCGACGTGGTGTCGGAGCCGCCGCCAATGCCCGCGTCGATCTGCCCCAAGGCGATCTTGTTGGCGACCGCGATGACCGTGTCCAGCGAAGTGCCGCAGGCGCGCTGCATGGTCAGGCCCGGCGTGTAAGGCGAGAGCCCCGAGGACAAGGTGGCTTCACGCGCAATATTGAAATCGCTGCTGTGCTTGAGCACGGCGCCCATCGCCACTTCACCGAGCTGCACGCCGTGCAGGCCAAATTTCTCCACCACAGCGCCAATGGCCTTGATGGAGAGTCCCAAGTTACCCACGTCGTAGTACGCGGAGTTGTTGCGGCAGAAGGGAATGCGTTGGCCACCAAGAATGGCGACACGGCGGGCGGGACGGGGGTTCATGAGAAACAGCGCTCCAGAAAAAGGGATCAGGCCGCGACGGCCGGCCACTGGTGAGGGTTACGTTGCCAGATCGCGCTCAGCCACGCGATGAACATGGGCGGTTCGGGCTCATTGGCAGGCAGTGTGCGCCAACGCGCCAACATGGTTTCGGGATGCGTGCCGCCAATCAGCACGGCGCAGGCATCGGCGAAGAGTTCGGTCCAACGCGGGGAGTAGGCGATGGCCGCACGGCGCGCCTCCAAGGCCGGTGCTGCGGTACCGCCGGGCTTGCGCGCCACCACTTGCACCCAGGGCGAGTCGCTGTGCTCGAAGGCCAGCTCCAGACCCGCGTGCTGCACATAGAGGCGCACTTCATCGGGCGTGCAGAACTGGTTGCGCGCGACGTCTTTGCGTTGCGCCGGGTCGTTGCGGCCGATCTGGTCCACTTCGTAGGAGAAGCGCTGCCAGCCCACCGGATGCGCCAAGTTCCATGCATCGAAATAGAACAAACCGCCGGGCTTCAGCACCCGCGCCACTTCACGCAGGTAAAGATTGAAGTCTTCCTTGTCCATGTGGATGAACACGGCCACGCAATAGCCCTTGTCCATCGAGGCGTCGGCCAAGGGGGTGAGTGCCGGCCCGACCAGTGCAGAAACCCGCGCACCCGTCAGGTGGGCCAGACGCTCGCGGGTGAGGGCCACCATGTTTTCAGCGATGTCTAGGCCGTGCCAGCCGCTCAGGGCGGGGGCCAGCTGCGCGCCGATACGGCCCACGCCGCAGCCAATCTCGAACACAAGGTCAGACGCTTGAAGGTCGAGGGCAGCACGCACTTGCGCGGCCGTGTAGGCCCCGGTGAGCGCAAGAACCGCCTCGTCTGCGCTGCCATCGACCGCCAACATGCCATCGGCGAGTGAGGCGGAACGCGCGTTCCACACGGATTTGTAGCTGTCGGACGAAGAGTTCAAGGCAGGGGCCGCGTGGATGGACCACAATAGGGTAGTCCGCCACCGCCAGTAGCCCAAGCCCATGACCGACGCCGTGACCACTCTTGGAGCCATTGCCATTGAGCTGAGCCCCGGAACTCCCATTGGGCGCGAGGCCTTGGCGCAGGCCGAGGCTGGCGACTGGGCAAGCACCATCGCTACGGATCTGGCGCGACTGGTACCGGAGGCGGCCGAGTTGGATCTGGTGCTGGTGGCAGGCCTGTTCGATCCCGCCGAACTGCTACGCCCCAACTTCCCACTGCACGCTGCACTTGATCGACTGGCCGCTCGAGCACCGGGAGCCGAGGGCGGCCGCATCATCGCGTTTGGTGCCAGTGGGCAAGGCCTGCCGAGCGAAGTGAAGCCCGATGCCGGCTTGGCACAAGGCCCCCTGCGCGTGCTGCCTTTCTTGCTTCGCGGACCGGCGGCCAAAGTGCAGGCGGTGGGCGACGCCTTCGAACAACGCCTGCTCGATACCGGCATGGCGAACGCGGGCACGGCCTTGGCCACGCAGGCCGCGTTCGAGCTGCGCATCGAACACATGCGCTACCTGACCCTGCACGACCTGATGGCGATGATGGCCATGCAGTACGAGCATGCCGGCTTGGCGGCGCTGTGGCCGATGATTGAAGCCGCACTGTTTGGCGATGACGATGAGCTCTGGCTGGATGCCCCGCCGGAGCCACTGTGCCGCTATGCCGGCGGCGCGGTACGCATTGCGCTGATGGATGCGGATGCCTGGGCCTTGGGTGGCTTCGCCCCGGCGGGGATCAACGCAGAACGCATGGAATGGCTGTTCGAGCGTTTCGAAGAACGTCAACGGCAGATTGCCGCCGTACTGGGCGCCCATGGCATTGAAGTGACCTTCGATCACTGCCCCGTGGGCAAGGACGCGCGGGCCATTCTGCGCAGCTAGGCGTTTTCAGCCCCCCCTCGGCCAAGGCTATAGTGGGCGGCGATTCCCTGCTGCTGGAGCTGCGCATGCCGCTTGCTGTTTTGGGACAAGGAAGACTGTGGCGCTGCGCCATAGCGCTCGCCGCTGCGTGCGTGCTTCTTGCGGCTTGCGGCGATCGCGGCAAAGAGGCGGCACCAACGCCTTTGCGCGTGGGAATCGATGTGTGGCCTGGGTATTACCCCATCGCGATTGCCCAGCAACAAGGTTTTTTGGCCAAACGCGGCGTGGATGTGAGCGTCTACTCCACACAAGACACCAACGCCTTGCTTGCCGAGTTTGCTGCGGGCAAGCACGACATCATCGGCGTGGCATTGGGTGACGCCATCACCTTGAGCAGGGTTCGGCCCGATGTGGTCGTACTCATGATCACCGATGAATCCGCTGGTGGCGACGAAGTGCTGCAGCGCGCGGATTTCGTGGACGATGGCGCATCTCTTGTGCGCGTTGGCACCAATATGGGTGGCTTCGGTGAGCTGTTCCTGCGCACCTACGTGGAGCGGCAGGGGCTCGACCCGAAGCGTCTGGTGTGGATCGACACCGATGGTTCGCAAGTACCCGAAGCGCTTGCACGTGGAGCTTTAGACATTGGTCACACGTGGCAGCCCTACACCAAGCAGTCGAGAGAGCGCGGCGCGAAAACACTGTTCAGCAGCGTCGATACGCCCGGACTGATCCTGGATGTGTACCTCACCACCAGGCCCGTTGTGGAAACGCGTGGCGAAGAGTTGCAGAAGCTGACCGATGCTTGGTTTGAGGCGGCGGAGTGGTGGAAGGCTAATCCGGCGCAGGGCGACGCTGTTGCAGCAGCAGCGCTGAAGATCGATCCCACGACTGTGTCCCTGCAAGGTGTTCGGCTCTACACACGCGACGACAACCACGCAGCGACGACCGGTGGACCCGCGGCACCGCTGGCCAAATTGATCGATCGCTACTCGGCCTTCTTCATTGAGCGCGGCAGCTTGAGTACACCGCCTGAGGCCATGCGAATGATGCATCCCGAGTTATTCGAACCCCGCCCCGAGAACGTTGAGTGATGCGCTGGTCATGAAGCTGCGCACGCGCGTTGGCATTGTGGTGATGGTGCTCGCGGCGTTGCCGTCGAGCCTGCTGACGTGGAACAACTACCGAGAAAACCGCCAAGCAATTGCCGAGAAGCGTGATGTCGCGTTGAGCGGCACAGCACGAGAGTTAGCGGACGCGCTTGAGTCCAACAGTACGCGCTGGCTAGAGGGCCTGCGCGCCGACGCCCGCCTGCCAGGCTTTGCCGAGTTGTCGCGGCCACACGCTGCGCCCGACCCACTCCTGATGAGTCGATATTTTTCGGCCGTGGCCAGCCGTGATGTGGTGAACATCAGCGCCGTTGGTTTGCTCAATCTTGACGGCAGCGTGATCGATGACTCACGCGCGCTCAATCGAGCTCGCGACGAGTCGGATCAACCCTATTTCACTCGACTGATTGAGACAGGGCAGCCCCAGCTCACTGGGCCGCATAAGGGCCCGGGTGGCGAGCAAGGCATTTACTTGTCAGCCTTGGTGCGAGACGCCGACGACCAACGCCTCGGTGTCTTGCGCGTGCGCCTTGAACCGAGCGTCGTAGGTTTGATCATGGCGCGCAGCTTGGTGTCATCGCCCGATCTGTCGGCGACGCTACTCGATGAGCAAGGCACCATCTTGAGCAGCGTTGGACCGCGCGGCTCATGGAAGACTCCCGACCTCGTGTTGGCAGGCGGCATCGGCAGCACCGATGGCGAGCGATTTGCCAGCGAAAAGGTGCGGGGCACGCCATGGACCGTCGTCGTGCACGAGCCTCTGGGTCAGTGGCTTGAACCACAGGACGCGCTGGGCCGTGCGTGGTGGATGCAAACCCTGTTGCTTCTCACTCTCCTGACAGCAGCATCGGCCTTCATTGCACATCGCCTGTCGTCGCCGATTCAACGCTATAGCGCCGCCGCTCGACGCATGAGCAAGGGCGACTTCGAAACACCGGTGCCGCAGCACTCCGGCTCAGAAGAGTTACGTGAACTTGGCGAAGCGCTGGCTTCGCTGTCGGTGCAGCTGCACCACACGCTGGGCTCTCTTTCGCGCGAGCTGGACCAACGAAGAAAATCTGACGAGGCTTTGCGACAAAGCCGCGAGCAGTTTCTTGACTTGGTTGAACAGCTGCCCTGTGCAGTTTATCGCTGCGCCAATTCATCTGGCTGGCCGATGGATTACCTGAGCCCGCAGATTCAGAGCATTACCGGATTCAGCTCGGAGACACTGCTGCATGGCGATGGCCAAGCCTTCACTCGCTTGATTCTTGCCGAGTACATAGCGCTCAATGAAGCCGGCTTGCAGCAAGCTCTAGAAAACGGGGAGTCCTACGAATTTCGGTACCAAATTCGTCACCGTAACGGCAGCCTGCGCTGGATCTGGGAGCGTGGCGCGGCACACCGCGATGAAGCAGGGCAGCCCACACAGCTCAGCGGCGTGATTTTCGATGTGACGCAAGAGCAAGCCACGGCAGGCGCCATCGATGTGCTGCGCAGCGGCATCGATAGCCAATTGGGCGGTGATTTCTTCAGCGCCTTGGCTAAAGGCCTGCGCCAGCATTTGGGCTGCTCCGCTGTTTTGGTCGGACGTTTTCGAGGCGATCCTCCCGAGCGGGTCAGTTCGCTGGCACTCGAAGAACGCACGCTGGGTGTTTCGCGCACCGAGTTCGAACTCGCCGACACACCGAGCGCAGCGCTCTTGGCGAGTGGGCGTTTGGACGTCGCCGATGCCGTGGGCGCCCTGTTTCCCGGCGACTCTGAACTTCGCTCTCGTGGAATTCGCGGTTACGTCGGGCGGCGCTTGGATGACCGACAAGGCCGGCCCATCGGCGTCATCGCCGTGCTTGATGATCGGCGCATCGATGATCTGTCTTCGGTGGGCATGTTGCTGGATCTCTGCCAAGCACGCGCTGCGGCCGAACTGGAACGCCTCATGGCCAGTGAGTCGTTGCAGCACTTGGCGGCAGATTTGGAGAACCGCGTGATGGTACGCACGCGCGAGCTGGAAGAGACCAATCGCTCGCTTTCGCAGGCGATGCAACAAGTGGTGCAGAGCGAGAAGCTAGCCTCGTTGGGCAACTTGGTTGCGGGTGTCGCCCACGAGCTCAACACACCGATCGGCAATGCACTGACGGTGGCCACAACGCTTCGCGATATGCAAACCCAGTTTGCTCAGCAAGTCGCCGACGGCACCCTAAAGCGCTCCAGTCTCGAACGCTTTTTTGCAGAGAACGAAGAAGCCGCCTCGTTGGTTGAGCGCAACTTGAGCCGCGCCGCCAGCCTAATCAGTCAGTTCAAACAGGTGGCGGTCGATCAAGCCAGTGTTCGGCGCCGCAAGTTCGACCTGCGCGAAACCATCGATGACGTGTTGAGCACACTCAGCCCGCGCTTGAAGCGGCTACCGCATCGGTTTGACGTGCAGGTCGCGGACGGCATCGTGCTCGATAGCTTTCCTGGCCCGCTCGAGCAAGTGCTGACCAACCTGATTGAGAACAGCCTTGTGCATGCGTTTACTCCGGGACAGGTCGGCAGCATCCGCATCACGGCGTCGAAAGCCGGATCGCGCATCCGCCTGCACTACCAGGACGATGGCGCCGGCATTCCTGCTGCGGTGCGGCATCGCGTCTTCGACCCGTTTTTCACTACACGTCTGGGACAAGGCGGTAGCGGACTAGGCTTGTATCTCGTCTATGCGCTCGTGACCGGGCCATTGGGCGGCAGTATTGGCATTGTTGACCAAGGGCAGGCAGGCGCCTGCTTTGAACTCGACCTCCCCGACTCAGCACCACGCACCTCTGAAGAGACCGAGTGATGACGGACGAATGGATTAGCTTTGCCGAAGAGGGCGATGAGAGCGATAGCGCCGCTGCCGATGGTTGGTGCGTGGTGGTGGTGGATGACGACCCTGAAGTGCACGAAGCTACGCGCTTTGCGCTGCGTCATGTGCACGTGCATGGCCGCCCTTTGTATTTGCTGCACATGCACTCCGCAGAGGAAGCACGTCGCGTCTTGCCGACACTGGTGAATCCGGCAGTGATTCTGCTCGATGTAGTGATGGAAACCGAGGATGCGGGCCTGCAGCTGGTCGACTTCATTCGCGGCACTTGCAAGCTGGCGTCCACGCGCATCGTGTTGCGCACGGGCCAGCCAGGTTACGCCCCCGAGCTCAGCGTTTTTGCGCGCTACGACATCAACGATTACTTCACCAAGGCCGAACTGACACGCACACGTCTGATCACGGCCATGACCTCGGCGGTCAAGAGCCACGAGCAGATTCGTACGATCGATGAAAGTCGGCGCGGCCTAGAACTTATCGTGCGCTCGTCGGCCGGCTTGTTGCAGCCACAGGCCTTAGCCGCATTCGCGGAAGGTGTTTTGACACAAGCCAAAGCGCTGCTGCGCGGCCCGATCGATGGCATCGTCTGTGCACAACGTGGATCGCCGTTCGATGCCAACGACAACCGCTTGTTTGTTGTCGGTGCCGCGGGTGCGCTTTCAACGGCCATTTGCCATCCGCTTTCGGAATTGCCGGCCGACTCCGTAGTGGAGCTGATCAGTCGCTCATTGCGTGAGCGACGAAACCTGCATGGCGAGAAGCACAGTGTTCTGTTTCTTTCCACGCGCGAGCGCGAGGCGGCCATCTACGTTGAGACGCCCGGCGAGCTGAACGAAGTAGATCGGCAGATGCTGGAAGTGTTTGCCGCGAATCTTTCGGCGTGCTTCAGCAACTTGCAGCATTTCGAGGAAGTGCATCGCTTGGCGTTCCGCGACCCGCTGACCGGCTTGCTCAATCGCGCTGGACTGCTGCGCGAGTTGGATGGCGCTGCAGGGCGAAGTGATTTGCGCTTGTTACTGGCCGATTTGAATCACTTCACCGATTTGAACGATGGTCTGGGCCAAGAAGCCGGCGATCTGCTGCTGCAGTCGGTAGGAACGCGTTTGCGCGATGGCCTTGGTCAGCACGCCACAGTGGCTCGCGTCGGCGCGGATTTGTTTGCCTTGGTGGGTGAGTCCGAGCGCCTTATTCCTGCCGTGGTGCATGGTTTGTTCGAGGCGCCGTTCGCCTGTGGCGAGTTGGGCATTGCCATGAGCGTGCGGACTGGGTTCTGTGATTTGGGCGATTGCAGTGATGGTCTAAGCGCACTGCGACGCGCCAACATGGCACTCAAGGTCGCGAAGGGCAGCCTTTCCGAACCGGATGTGGGCTACCAGCCCGCCATGGCCGAGCGCACACGAGTGCGCTTGGGTGTGCTGAGCCAACTGCATCGCGATTTTTCTGATGGGCGCTTGGAGCTGTGGTTTCAGCCTCAAGTGGCATTGGCGAATGGCCGCGCAGAAGCGCTTGAGGCTCTGCTCCGCTGGCCAGACGGCAAGGGAGGTTGGGTACACCCGCCGTCCTTGTTTATTCCGGTCGCGGAGTACTCAGGGCTCATCCTTCCGATTGGCGCGTTTGTACTGGACCGCAGCTGCGCGCTGCTCGCGCATCTCGACAGCTTGGGCATCGGCCCACCGCGCGTCGCCGTGAACGTGGCCATGCCACAACTGCGCAGCGCGGATTTCACCGCCATGGTGCTGGATACGCTCTCGCGGCATGGCTTGAAGGGCCACCGGTTGGAGCTGGAGATCACCGAGTCCATTGCCATGGACGAAGCACAAGCTTTGCGCCAACGGCTCAATGCGCTGCGCGCTGAAGGCGTGCGCATCGCTATCGATGATTTTGGCACCGGCTATTCATCGCTTGCGCAGCTGCGCGAGCTCCCTGTGGACGCGCTGAAGCTCGATCGCCGTTTTGTTTCGGGCAGCGCCCAAGGCCCCGATGAAGCATTCGCGGAATGCATTCTGGGCCTCGCCCACCAACTGGGCCTGAGCACGGTGGCTGAGGGCATTGAAACGGCAGAGCAGGCCGCGGTCATGAAGCGCTTGGGTTGCCAGATCGGCCAAGGCTATTGGCACGCGCGCCCTATGCCCGAGCAAGCACTTCGCACTTGGCTGGAAGAGCACAAAGGAAGCTAAGCCGGCGCCTTCGGAAACTCTGCTTCGAACACTCGGTAGTGCGCATCGTCCATTCCGAGTGCCGCGTAGGTGGCTTGTGCGCGCGCGTTGTCGTTTTCGACATACAGGCGCAAGCCGCACACGCCAGGCGTGTTGCGGGCCTCGCGTTCCACATGCGCGTACAAGGCGCGAAAAACGCCGGAGCGCCGCGCCTCAGGCGTGATGTACACGCTCTGGATCCACCACCACCACGCGTTGCGCCAATCGCTCCACTCGGTGGTGAGCATGAGCGTGCCGACCGGCGCGCCGTCATGCTCGGCGATCAAGTAGCGCGCTTTCGCGGAGTCGGCCACGCCCGCGCCAATGCCCGCGCGGATCGTCGCGGCATCGAGCGTCTTGCCTTCGGTTTCAAGCGCCATCGCCTCAGCCCAGCGGGCGAGGGTTTCGACATCGGCGGGCGTGGCGGGGCGGAGCGTGGTCATGGGCGGCGTCGGAGCGAGCGGATCGAGCCGTCATACTAGGCGCAGACCAAGGGGGAGCGGCAAATGGGTTGGATCGCGATTTCACTGGCGGCGGTGTTGGTTCTCGCAGCGCTGCTGGGTGGCTTCATGGAGCTGGGCTTCCGCCTCGGACGCCGGACACGGCAGCGCCACGGCGAAGGCGCCGATGCCGGCCTCGGCGTGATCGAAGGCGCGGTGTTCGCTCTGCTCGGGCTGCTGATTGCTTTCACGTTTTCCGGCGCGGCCGACCGCTTCAACGAGCGTCGCGCGCTCATCGCCGAAGAGGCGAATGCCATCGGCACCGCTTGGCTGCGACTCGACCTGCTGGCCACCGCGGATCGCGACCGCCTGCGTGCCGGTTTCCGCAACTACCTCGACGAGCGCCTCGAAGCCACGCGTCGCGGCGATGACGAACCGGGTGCGAAAGGGGCTGAAGCCCGCACACAGGCCTTGCAGGACGGCATTTGGACCGACGCCGTGGCCGCGGTGCAGGCCACCGGGCAGCCGGCGCTCGCCGCCGCCGTGCTCGGCCCCATCAACGAGATGATCGACATCACCACCACGCGTCGGATGGAGCGGATGATGCATCCGCACCCCGTGGTCTTTATCGCGGTGGTGCTCACCGCCGTGCTCTCGGCGCT
>JAIXVL010000310.1 GCA_027483045.1 Lysobacteraceae bacterium | reverse complement strand
CGGCTTTCAGCACCGCTTCTTTCCTTGCCCACACAGTGGTCAGCCACGCTTGACGCTCGTGTTCCGGCAAAGAGCCCCAACGCGAAAGTTCGTCTGTGCAAAGAATCTCTTCAGCCAGACTTTGCGTGGGGCGCTTGATCAGATGCTCGACATCAAGGCCCACCTCGCTCGATCGGCACAGCGCAAGCGCGACCACGGGTCCGCTGTGGCTGAGATTGAAATACGCCTGTTGGTTCAGCAGCTGTGGCTTTCCCTGATCATCGCGTTCGATCACCAGTGTGGCTGGCGGTGTGTTCAAGGCGTCGCCCAAGCATTGGCGCGCCCAAGTGAGAGAGGCCCCCTGCCGGTGCCGCAGTTGCTCGGTGCCCTTTCGCGCCACCCTTCCCCGCTCGTCCTCATTCAGCCACGCCAATTCGACCGGCAAGCAGTCGAGGTTGGCAAACCAGAGTTCGAGGGAGTGACCGGCGAGCTTCACGCATGAAATCCGCAAAAGGGCGACGAACTTAGCATGCAGGCTGAGGCACACCGAGGTTAGGATTTGCCGTGGTTAAGCAGAAGCCATTGTCGCCCCATGTCCAACCTCCGATTCGCACAACTGCCTCGATTGGCCTGGTTCGTCGCGCTTTCAACTCTGGCGCTTTCAGCAGTTGGCTGCTCGTCCAATTCAGCACCCGACACCACGGATCTGGAAGGCCGTGTGGCTGCCGAGCTCTTGGCGGACTTAGAACCCGGTTACGTGATTCGCCTAGAAACCAAAGTGGGCAAGCTTGATGGGCGATTTGCCGCTGCCCGGGTCAAAGTGATTCGTGAGGCCTTGGAAGACCCAAGGTGCACCTTTGTGGAGATGGCTGAGGTCAATGGCCGAGAGTCGCAGGCCGATGACCTCCGATTCTTGGTGCAATGCCGTGGTTTGGCCCCAGCCATGTTCAGCGAGAAGCTCGGACGGATTGCGTCTCCCTGAGTCTCAGGCACAAAAAAAGCACCCCGAAGGGTGCTTTTTTCTTTTGCTGGTGGGCGGTACAGGGCTTGAACCTGTGACCCCTGCCGTGTGAAAGCAGTGCTCTACCGCTGAGCTAACCGCCCAAAAACTTGGGACGCGCATGTTAACGGCCGAACCCCGTTTGGTCAACGGCAAGGGCTCTGCCCTCGCCTACAGTCCCGCCGGCTGCAAAGCCCTTTGACGCGCAGAGCATCGCCATTCCACTCTTGATTGCGCCCACCGGGCATCCTATGGCCCCTGTTCACTCTCATTCCCACCGATATGGCGAGCACCATGGCTGAGACGATCATGCTGTACGCCATTCCCTGCTTCTTCCTGTTGATTGCAGTGGAGCTGGTGGCTGCTCGAGTGATGGGCAGGACGGTGTATCGGCTCAACGACGCCTTAGGCAGCTTGAGTCTGGGCGTGATGTCGCAGATTTCCGGCGTATTCACCAAGGCCTTGAGCATTGGGATTTACGCCGTCGTTCTGGAACACGTCTCGCTGTTTGAACTGTCGGCTTCGAGCCCTTGGGTTTGGGTCGTGGGGCTCGTGCTCTACGACTTTTGCTACTACTGGCTGCATCGCGCCGGGCATGAAGTCACTCTGTTCTGGGCCGCACACGTGGTGCACCACCAGAGCGAGCGCTACAACCTAACGACGGCCTTGCGGCAGACCAGCAGCGGAGCACTGTTTGGTTGGATCTTCTACTTGCCGATGGCGGTGCTTGGTTTCCCGCTAGAAGTGTTTGCCGTGGTGGCCGTCATCGATTTGCTTTACCAGTACTGGATCCACACCGAGTTGGTGGGAAAGCTGGGTTGGTTCGATCGAGTCTTTGCCTCGCCTTCAAACCATCGCGTTCACCACGCGGTGAATGACCGCTACCTCGACAAGAATTACGGCGGCATCTTCATTCTTTGGGATCGTTTGTTCGGAACCTTCATTGAAGAGCGCGCTGATGATCTGCCCGTTTACGGCACGCGCTCACCCTTGCGAAGCCTGAATCCGCTCTGGGCCAATCTGGAGGTTTACGCCGGCGTTTGGCGTGACACCTTGCGAACGAATAACTGGAGCAACCGCATTCGCCTGTGGCTGGGCAAGCCCGGTTGGCAACCCGCGGACCTGCAGGCGCTCTCGGGCAAGCCTGCGTTCGACATCCATCGTCCTGAGTTCAATCCCGTCGTCTCGGCGCGTCGAAGAATGTATGTGACGGTGAACTTCGGCCTGCTCTTGCTACCTGCGGTCTTTTTTCTGCTGAGCGCCAAGACATTGCCCGTGTGGGCTGCCGCGCTGTATGCATTGGGATTGGTCCTCAATCTTGTTGTGCTCGGCGCGCTGATGGAAGGCGCGCGTCGTCCGGTTCGACTGGAAGCCCTGCGCCTGAGCACGAGTCTGATGGTCGCGCTCGTACTCGTCGCGACCGCTTACGCTTGAGCAAACGAAGTACTCGCTTGCTCATCCGGGGTCTCTGGCCTTGCATAGCGCAATAGAAGCGCGGAAAACCTGATCAAGTCTTACGCATTGTGCTCTGCCACCCGCCGCAGATTCACCGCGCTACCTCCGCGCAAAAACGTCAACCACGCTGCGGGCGCTTCGCTGCCGGGCAAGTCATCTTCGCGCACGATGCTCAAGCACTCGCGTTCCACCGTGCTCAATTTGCAGTTCGGCAGTACGTTCTTCCAGCGTCGGCGCGTGGGATGCAGCAGGTCGATATGCGGCAAGGCCGGCAACGGGTCGGGCAAGCGCGCCAAACGCAAACGCGTGCTCAACAAGGGCCGGTCGTAGCTCTTGCCGTTGTAGCTCACCAAGGTGGGTGCATCGGCCAGCTCGTGGAGCAAGGCTTGGAGCATGGCGGACTCGGCGCCCATCGTCGCGAGGGTGTACTGCCTGATGCGCAGCCCATCGGCCACCGGGCGCGCCAATCCGATCATGAAGGCGCGCGTGCCGGTGCCGCCTGCGAGGCCCGTGGTTTCAGTGTCGAAGAACATGAGGCGCGTGCTGTCGAGGAAATCCATGCCCAGCTCAGTCAGATCAAGCACAGGTGCGAACACGGGCCAGGTCATGTGGCGCTCGGAAAGCCACAGACCCGGCGAGATTTCTTCGCCAGGCAAGAGGCGGTCGTTGCTTTGCATCGGTGCCGCGCGCAATGGCCGGCGCTGACGCAAGCGATGCACCGCGGCCAGCACTTCGCTCCAATCGCGGCGCTCAACATCGGGCGCAGGCGGCACCACCGCACGCTGGCGCTTCAACCATGCGAGTGCGGTACTCACTCGCTGACCTCGAACAGCGCAAGCAATCGTTGAACCGCGCGCTTGGGCGGCTCGACTTCATTGGCTGGGGCCGGTGGTACGGGCCCCACGCAGGCCGGGCAACCACGCGCACACGCGCAGGCCATCACCAACGCGCGTGCATGCTGAATCAGCGTGGCGCGACGCTCGAACAATGGCTCGGATAGGCCGACGCCGCCCGGATGGTTGTCGTACAAGTACAGCGTGGGCGAGAACTGCGCGTGCGGCCTTTCGCCATCGCCCACGGATTTCTGCAAATCACGCCCATCGGCCATCACCGCCAGTTGCGCCACGCAATGCAGGGCATGCGCGGCACCGTGAAATGCCGCCATCGCCGATTCGCGATTCTCGAAGGCCTGTTCAAGCAGCGCGGGCGGTAACTGCCACCACACCGCCGTGGTCTGCAGCTCCTGATCAGGCAGTTGCACTGGCCCGTAACCAATGTTTTCGTGCGTGTGGAAACGGATCTTCTTGTAGCCCGAGACGCGCCGCACCACATGCACTTCGCCCACTTCGCACTGCCCTGCCCCCAGCGGCGCCTGCTCGAAGCTCTCCAGCACCTTCAACTTCGTGTAGTCGATGGCGTCGGTGTAGTAGTCGACATGTGTGCGGGTCACGTAGGCCTTGCGGCCCGGCCAATCCAATCGCTCCACCTGATAAGGCACAGACTGCACCATGTGGATGGCACCCTCGTACAAAGTGAGCGCCGCCGCCGAGTAGTCCACTTCAGCAATGATCTGCTGGCGGCCATCGGTGCGATCAACCACCACGAAGTTGCCATCGGCCACCGCACGCAGGTTCACCGCATTGGCCGGATAGCTGTCGGCAATCCATTCCCAACGATCGCCTTCGCGATGCACCACCGCGTCTTCGGCCAGCACTTCTAGAAATCCACCCGCCTCCACAGGGCCGAATGAATCGCCCTGCACGAACGGCAGCTCGAACGCCGCACAACGAATGTGATCGAGCAACACCAAGGGCTGATTGGCATGGATGCGTGCGTGCTCGGGGCTGGCCCCGAAAAAGAACTCGGGGTGCTGAACCACGTATTGGTCAACCGCCTCACTGCTGGCCACCAGCACACCCACCGAAACCTGCTGCCGCCGCCCTGCCCGCCCGAAGCGTTGCCACGTGGCCGCAATCGAGCCGGGATAGCCGTTCAGCACCACCACATCCAGCGCACCGATATCCACACCCAGCTCCAAGGCCGAGGTACTCACGATGCCGTCGACTTGCCCGGCACGCATGGCCGCTTCGGTTTCGCGCCGTTCATTGGGCAGGTAGCCACCGCGATACGCACGAATGCGCATGCGGCCGCGCGGGTCGGTGTCGAACACTTCCTTCAGATACTTGGTGATCACTTCCACCAGCGTGCGCGACCCGCAGAAAACCAGCGTCTTCAAGCCAGACTTAATGGCAATACGTGCAATACGCACCGATTGCGAACGTGCCGAAGCCCGCAAGCCCAAATCGGCATTCACCACCGGCGGATTCCATAACAGCAAGTGCTTCTCGCCCGTGGGTGCGCCGCTTTCCAACAGCGCATGCACCGGGGCTTCGATCAACGCCTCGGCATGCTCGCGCGCGTTACCGATGGTGGCCGAGCACAGAATGAACTGCGGATCGCTGCCGTAAAATGCACAGATGCGTTTAAGGCGCCGGATCACATTGGCCAGAT
>JAIXVL010000150.1 GCA_027483045.1 Lysobacteraceae bacterium | reverse complement strand
GGGCAGCTCGATGGGCGGCCTGATGGCGCACGCCGCAGTGATGCGTCACCCCGAGGTGTTCAGTCGTGCTTTGGTGTTTTCGCCCAGCTACTGGTTCTCGCCGGCGATTGCCGAAGAAACGAAGCGCACGCCGCTGAAGGCTGGCCAACGCGTCTACATCTACATGGGCGCTGCGGAAGGCGACAACATGATGGCCAATGCGCAGACCATGAGTGAGCTTTGGACCGCCACGCTGCCCGAGGGCGCGGCCCTGACGTTTGTGTCGGCCGAAAAAGCCGAGCACAACGAGCCCGCTTGGCGTGCGGCCTTGCCGGGCGCGCTGTGCTGGAGCTTCGAGCCCATCTGCCAACCCCGATAAAGGCCCGAGCAGCGCACTCGTTACAATGCGCGCTGATTTCCCTATCGGATTGCCATGGCGCTCAAGGCCACTGTTCATCGCGCGGAGCTGCAGGTCTCCGATCTCGACCGCCATTACTACGCCACGCATACGCTCACCTTGGCGCAGCATCCTTCCGAAACCGATGCGCGCCTGATGGTGCGTCTGCTCGCGTTCGGCCTGTTTGCCGACGAGCGTTTGGAGTTCGGACGTGGCATCAGCAGCGAGGGCGAGCCCGACGTGTGGCTGCGCTCGCTCACCGGGGACATTGAGCATTGGATCGAACTCGGCCAGCCCGAAGAGGCCGATGTGCGCCGCGCGTGTGGCCGTGCGCGCAAGGTCACCGTGGTGGGCTACAGCGGTCGCGGTTTCGGCCTGTGGTGGGAAAAGAACGGCGCAGCCTTGGCTCGCTGCAACAACCTGCAGGTGATTGAGTTGCCCGCAGGCACGGCCGATGCGCTGGCCGCATTGCTCGCACGCGGCATGTCCTTGCAGTGCCTGATCCAAGAAGGCGAAGTGCAGTTGATGGCCGAGAGCGGCACCGTCAGCGTCACGCCCATCCTTCATCAGGCGGTGGCGGGGCGTGGCTGAGCGCACCGCCGCACAGCGTGTTGACGTGCTCGTTCTGGGCGGCGGCGCGGCGGGCTTGATGACGGCCTTCACCGCCGGCCGTCGCGGTCGTCGCGTGCGCGTGATCGAACATGCCAATCGCTGCGGCAAGAAGATCCTGATGTCGGGCGGCGGGCGCTGCAATTTCACTAACACCGGCACCACGCCGGCGAACTTCATTTCGGCCAACCCGCACTTCTGCAAATCGGCACTCGCGCGTTACACCCCAGCGCATTTCATCGCCATGGTCGAGCGCCACGGCATTGCGTACCACGAGAAAGAACTCGGCCAACTGTTCTGCGATGACAGCAGCAAGCAGATCGTGAAGATGTTGCTCGACGAATGCGCCGATGCCGGTGTGGATGTGCGCATCAGTTGCTCAGTGGAAAAAATCGAGAAAACGGAAGCAGGCTTTCGAGTGCACACCACGCAGGGCGTGGTGGAGACGGCATCGCTGGTGGTTGCGACGGGTGCGCTTTCCATCCCCAGCATGGGCGCCACGGGCTTCGGTTACACCGTGGCCAAGCAGTTTGGCCACTCGGTATTGCCGACGCGTGCAGGCTTGGTGCCGCTCACGCAAAGCGGCAAGCCGGCAGAGCAGATGGCCGAACTTTCCGGTGTGGCGCTGCCGGTCACGGCACGCGCGGGCAAGACGAGCTTCAGCAACTTCATGCTCATTACGCATCGCGGCATCAGTGGCCCGGCGATTCTGCAGATCTCGAACTATTGGCAGCCCGGTGAGCCGCTGGAGCTCGACTTGCTGCCCGGCCACGACGCTCTCGAAACACTCACCGCGCTGCGGCAGTCGCGACCCGACGCACAACTCCGCACGGTGCTGGGAGAGTTGCTACCCAAGCGCTTTGCCGAGCGCTTGTGCGAAACGGCGTTCGAAAGCCGACCGATGCGCCAGTACGACCCGAAACCGCTTCAGGCCGTGGCGGCGACACTGTCGCGCTTCCCGCTCGTGGCCAGTGGTACCGAAGGCTATCGCACGGCCGAAGTCACGCTGGGTGGCGTAGACACCAAGGAACTCTCCTCCAGCACCATGGAATCGCGCTTGTGCCCCGGCCTGTACTTCGTGGGCGAAGTGATGGACGTGACTGGTTGGTTGGGCGGCTACAACTTTCAATGGGCGTGGGCCTCGGGCCACGCCGCTGGGCAAAACGTATGACGCATGCACGTTCTCTGGTTCCGTTGGTGGATATTGGCGCCAACCTGACGCACGAAAGTTTTCAGCACGATCTCGATGCGGTGCTGCAGCGGGCGACGCATGCAGGCGTTCATCAGCTGGTGATCACGGGCGCGTCGCGCGAAGGCTCACGTCATGCGTTAGAGCTGGCGCGTGCGTATCCGCAGCGCATGTTCGCGACCGCCGGTGTGCATCCACATCACGCGCTGGAAGTTACCGACGAAGCCGTGGCCGAGTTGCGTGAGCTTCTCGCGCAGCCAGAAGTGGTGGCCGTGGGCGAAACCGGCTTGGACTACTGCCGCGAGTTCTCGCCGCGGCATGCGCAGCAGCGCGCCTTCGAGCGCCAACTGGAGCTGGCAGTGGAATGCGGCAAGCCGCTGTTCTTGCACCAACGAGATGCGCACGATGACTTTCTCGCCATCCTGAAACCCTATCTCGCGCGCACGGGCCCTGCCGTCGTGCACTGCTTCACCGGCGATGAGCGCGCGCTGTTCGAGTCGCTCGATGCCGGTTGTTACATCGGCATCACGGGTTGGTTGTGCGATGAGCGCCGCGGCCAGCACCTGCGCGAACTGGTGAAGCACATTCCGGCGGATCGCTTGATGGTGGAAACCGATTGCCCCTACCTGCTGCCGCGCACATTGCGGCCGTTGCCGAAAGACCGTCGCAACGAACCGGGGTTCTTGCCGCATATCGTGGAAGAATTGGCGCGTGATCGCGGCGAAGAGGTGGCGGTGACAGCGCAGGCCACAACTGCGACGGCGCAGGCGTTCTTTCGGCTGCCGTCGAATCATGGCAGCGATCTTGTCGCTCGCGAGTGAGTCGATCACTGCGCCGCGTTTGCCCAGCACGTGCGATTTCTTCCCTCGGATTTCGCGACGTAAAGCGCTTCGTCAGCGCGTTTGATCAAGCCCGGCAGGTCCGAGCCATCGCGTTGCTCGTGCAGAAGGGCAACGCCGATGCTCACGGTGAGCGCTGTGGCGCCTTCCTGCGCCGACATCTGAGCGAGACGTTCGTGGACTTCTTCCGCCACGCGCTCGGCCACATCGCGCCGCGCGTCGGGAAGCCACAGTGCGAACTCCTCACCACCGAGCCGTGCCACCGTGTCGCTGCGCCGAACGCAGATGCGCAAGGTGGCGGACAAACGAACCAGAACGGCATCGCCCACTTCATGGCCCCATCGGTCATTGATCAACTTGAAGTGGTCAGCGTCCACCATCAGGAGTGCACCGTTACGGCGTTCATCAGCGTCGGTCGCTTCTGAACGCCAAGTCTGAAATGCAGCACTCAATGCACGACGATTGCCCAGCCCGGTGAGGGCATCGGTTTGTGCCAGGTGATCGAGCTCGCGATTGCGCTCGGCGACCGCCTCAGCGGTTGATTGCAAGCGCTCGTTGGCCTCGCCCAATTGCTTCACGGTGGCCGCGAGTTGTGCAGCAAGTTCCTGAGCGCTACTTCGCGCGGCGATGAGCTCACGTTCGAAGAGGCCGCGCTGATGCGTGGGAAAGAAGAGCCAGAGACAGCAGGGGCCGTTCGGGCCTTCCATCATTCGTGCATTCACCAAGCACGGAAGCTCGCCGCCGTCTTTGGCTCGCAGCGGCAAGTAGATCTCATCCACGCGGCCCTCGCGTCGCAAGGTGGGCCAAACATGGGTTTCCAGAAAAATCGCGCCGGCACGCGTGAATAACCCCGTGATGTAGTCGGCGGGTCCCGCCGACATCTCCAAGGATTCCAGCGGCTCGCCACGACTCCACGCCAAAGCGCCGGAAGGATCCGTCAACGCAACGAGCGCGGGAAATCCCGCTGGCAACACCAACCATGGCGCGTCACGCGACAAGTCGTCTCCGCATGGCCGAAACCACCATTTCAGGGTGGCTCATGTGCGCGCAGTGTCCCGCCACATCCAGCACCTCTAGCGTGCAGTTGGGCAGGTGCGATGCGAGGTAGCGCCCCACGGCAATCGGGGCCAAGGTGTCGTGCCGGTGTTGAAGCACCAGCGAACGTGTCTTTACCCGCTCAAGATCCTTGCGGTTGTCGGCAAAGAAGGTCGCGGCTGCAAACTGCCGCGCGACCACCGGGTCGGTGGAACAGAAGCTGCTCGAGAGCTCGCCCGCAATGGATTCACCGCCGCCCGCACCGGCCACGACAGGCGCTAAGTAATTCGCCCAGCCCAAGTAGTTCTGATCCATGAGTGCGAGCAAGCCTTCCAGATCGGCGCGCTCAAAGCCGCCCACGTAATCCGGTGGCTCGTTGACGAAACAGGGGTTCGGCCCGAGAAGAATCAAGTCCTTGAACAACTCGGGCCGCGCTGCAGCGGCAAGCAACGCAATGCTGCAACTCACGGAATGCGCGACTACCGTGGCACGCTCGCCCTTGCCCACGGCCTCGCAAACCTCAATCAAGTCCTGCGCATAGCCGTCGAGCGTTGCGTAGCGCGCGGCCGAATAAGCGCTGAGCTGTGAGCGCCCCGAGCCCACGTAGTCGAACAGTACTTGCCGATGCGTGGCCGCGAACGCGGGTGTGATGCGGTCCCACATATGCTGATTGCAGCCAAATCCGTGCGCATAAACGAGCAGCGGTCCGTTGCCTGCGGTGTGCACATTGTTCCTTGCAAGCACTTCATTCATTCGCCTTAGCTCCGCATTCCCACGCCACGCTGCAGCAGCCACAGACCGAGCCAGGTCAGAGCCACCACGAAGCCAATCATCACCGCATAGGCCGTCCACACCGGCACATCGCTCACGCCCAGCAGGCCATAGCGGAATGCATTGACCATATAGAAGATGGGGTTGGCGTGCGTGGCAGCCTCTGCCCACGGTGGCAGCAGGCTGGCCGAATAGAACACGCCGCCGAGGTAGGTGAGCGGGGTCAGGATGAAGGTGGGAATGATGGCGATGTCATCAAACTTCTTGGCGTACACCGCATTCACAAAGCCCGCCAAGGAAAAGATGATCGCACCCAGCAGCACCGTACTGATGGTGGCGAACCAATCGTGCACGCGCACATGCGTGAACAGCATGGCCACACCCAGAACGATCGCGCCCACCATGAAGCCGCGCAACACGGCGCCGCCCACATAGCCACCCAAGATCACCCAGTTGGGAAGCGGTGCCACCAAGAGTTCTTCAATGTGGCGACCGAACTTCGCGCCGAAGAAACTTGAGCTGATGTTGCCGTAGGCGTTTTGAATCACCGACATCATCACCAAACCCGGCACGATGAAATCGAGATAGGTGAAGCCACCCATATCGCCGATCTTGCTGCCGATCAGCTTGCCGAAGATGAGGAAGTACAGCGTCATCGTGATGGCTGGCGGCACCAGGGTTTGGCCCCAGATGCGCACGATGCGCGCCACTTCGCGACGAATGATGGTGAGAAACGCCGTCCAGTTGGCGTTGGCCACGGTTTGCTCGGGAACTGCGTTCATGCCGCCACTCCTTTGTTGCCGGTCAGGCGCACGAACAACTCTTCCAAACGATTTACCTGATTGCGCATGGAGCGCACGGTGATTCCGGCGCCTGCAAAGGCCGCGAACACACGGTTCAAGTCCATTTCGCGCGGCATTTCGGCCAGCAGGGTTTGCGCGTTTTCAGCGCTCAGCTTGACGCCCTCAATCGTGGGCAGCACCGAGGGCAACTCACCCGCGATATCGAAGACAAAAGCCTCCACATCCAGCTTCGCGAGCAAGTCGCGCATCGGGCCCTGCTCCACGATGCGGCCCTTATCGATGATGGCCAGATTGCGGCACAGGCTCTCGGCTTCTTCTAAGTAGTGCGTCGTGAGAATGATGGTGGTGCCCTGAGCGTTGATTTCGCGCAGCAGCTTCCACATGCCGCGACGGATCTCGATGTCCACACCGGCGGTGGGCTCATCAAGAATCAGCAGGCGCGGGTTGGTCATCATGGCGCGCGCAATCATTAGGCGGCGCTTCATGCCGCCCGACAGCGTGCGGCTCATGACCTGTGCTTTCTCCCACAGCTGCGCCATCTTCAACTGCTCTTCGGCGCGACGTTCGGCTTCGGCGCGCGGCACGCCGTAGAAGCCGGCGTAGTTCACCAAGATGTCGAAGGGCTTCTCGAACATATTGAAGTTGATTTCCTGCGGCACGAGGCCGAGGAGCCGCATGGCGTCCTCGCGATGCGTGAAGCGATCAACCCCGAAGATGTGCACGCTGCCGCTGCTGGCATTCACCAGTGAGCTGACGATACCGATGAGCGTGGACTTGCCCGCGCCATTGGGGCCGAGCAGGGCGAAGAAGTCGCCGGGCTCAACACAGAGCGAAACACTCTTCAGCGCTTCAGTTTTGTTGTCGTAGGTCTTGCGCAAATCGCGAATCGCGAGCGCGGCGGAAGTGTCGGAGTGGGGCAATGCAGCCATGAGGGGGCGAAAGGCCAGAAAGCGGGCAGGAATGCAGGCGGCCAGTATAGGCCGCGCGTCGCGCCGCCCCGTGGCAGCAGAAGGCGCTGCCGCTTGCAGAGCGCTCAGGAAGCGGGGATGGGCCAGAGAGCCTGCTGTGCGCTCAGCCGACCGTCCGCGACCGACACGCCTTCCAGCTCGAGCAGCTTCTGTTTACGTCTCAGGCCGCCGCCATAGCCGGTGAGGCGGCCGTCCTGACCGACCACCCGATGGCAAGGCACAAGGATGGCCACACGGTTGCGTCCGTTTGCTGCGCCCACCGCTCGCGCCCCGCTGGGCTGGCCGAGGGCCGCTGCGAGCTCCCCATAGCTGCGCGTCTCGCCGGAAGGAATGGACCGCAGTGCCGCCCAGACCGACTGCTCGAAAACTGTGCCCGGCAGATGTAGTGGAACATCGAACTCGCGCCGCGTTCCTGCGAAGAAAGCATTGAGCTGCGCGCGCAGTGCGCCGATATGCGGGTGGTCTCCCGGTGCAGCGAGGTAATCGTGGCGATCGCGGAGTTCTTCGAGCTCCTTCACCAGCGCAGGACGATCGAGGAACTCCAGCAGCACCAAGCCGCGATCCTCTGCGGCGGCGAGCATCGGGCCGAGCGGCGTCTCGATCGAGGCATACCGCAGGGCGAGGGCGTGTTTCGCTCGACCGGGCGTGGTCGCGAACTGTCGCCCGAACGCGGCACGGAAACCGCTCACCGAGCCGAAGCCGTGATCAAAGCCGCCCGCGTCCACAGAAGTTGTTTGCGTCAAGGCACCAAGTGCACTACCCAGACGATGTGCGCGCCACCAGCGCTGAAAGCTTTGGCCGTGGTGCTCCTTGAACCAGCGCCGCACGCGCACCGGGTCGAGTCCAATGGCCTGCAGCTCGGGGTCGCCCCAGCGGTGGTCGGGCTGTCGGCGCAGTGCATCGAGAAGCAAGCCGACCCATTCCGGCGCCTCACGAGGAAGCGAGAGCGGGTGGCAGCGCTTGCACGGGCGAAAGCCATCGGCCAATGCAGCATCGGCGCTCGCATGGAAGACGACGTTTTCCGGCTTGGGCTTGCGCGCCGGGCAGGTCGGACGGCAAAAGATGCCCGTCGTGCGCACGGCAGTGAAGAACACGCCCTCGTAGGCGGAGTCGCTGGACTGCATGGCAGCCAGCATTTCCTCGCGGCCGAGGGCATGAAAGAGCAGGGAAGGCATGTCCGGATGGTAGGCGTGGCAAGAGGCGGTCGATACCGCGTTTTGGACGTCGAATCTCCCGAAACACCGCGTCGCCGACGGTCAGGGGCGGTCGGCCTGCTCCGTCGCGAGCAGGGCGCGTTTGCGTTCCAGCCCCCAGCGGTAGCCGCCGGGTGTGCCATCGCCGCGCAGCACGCGGTGACAGGGCACCAGCACCGCCACCCGGTTGGCACCGCAGGCCGTTCCGACCGCGCGGGTCGCCTTCGGCGCGCCGATGCCGGCGGCCACGTCCGCGTAGGAGCGCGTCTCGCCCAGCGGGATGCCTTGCAGGAAACGCCACACCCGCATCTGGAACGCGGTGCCCCGCAAATCCAGCGGCAGCGCCGGCAGCGGTGACGCGTTCTGCAAGTGCGCATCGAGTGCGCTCAGCCATGCGTCCAACGGCGCTTCGGTCGGTGCGGCCTGCCAATGCGCTTTCGGGAACTCGCGTTGCAGCTCGGCCAGCAAGGCCGCTTGGCTTTCACCGAACTGCGCGAAGCACACACCGCGCGCAGTGGCCGCCATCAACAATGGCCCCAAGCGCGTGCTGCGGCAGGCCCAATGAATGACTTCGCCAGCGGCGCCTTCGCGATAGCTGGAAAGCGTCATGCCCAGATCGCGTTGCGCTTCTCCGTACACGCGGCTGCTCGAACCGAAGCCGGCCTCAAGAATGGCATCGGTGATGCGGCTGCCGGATTTCAGCGCGGACTTCAGGCGGCCCAAGCGTGCGGCGTCTTGCAGGGCCTTCGGTGAGAGCCCGATGAGCGCGGTGAAGCGGCGTTGGAAGGCCGAGGGCGAGAGGCTGAATTCCGCGGCCATCTCCGCGAGCGACCAAGTTTCATCGGCCTGCGCCACGATGCGGCGCGCGAGATCGATGAGCTGCTGGGTGTCCTTGTTGGCAGAGGCGGCGGGCATGGCATGCAGTCTGGCAGCCCCAAGTGAGCGGGGCACTCCGTTTATTGCGGCCACACCGCAACGCATCCAGCCCGGCGGCGACCGTCGCCGCCCTCTGCAACGGCAGGCCGTCTACGCGGTCTGCGCTTCCTTCTTCGGCTCGGGCAGCAGGCGCTCGGCCCATATCACCTTGCGTCCACCGACCAGCCAGCGCTCGAGCTGCGGGCCGTAGACGTCGTCGACGCGGTTGCGCTTGATCTTCATCGTCGGGGTGAGCAGGCCGTTGTCGACCGTCCACTCTTCGCCGACCACGATCAGCGCGTCGAGGTGCAGGTAGGAGTCGAGCGAGGCGTTGACGGTGGCGAGGTGCTTCGCGAGTGCTGCTTCGATCTCTGCTTTGCCCGCGGCGGTCGAGGCCCTAGCCAGCGCCGGGGCGCCGAGCATCACCAGGCCGATCGGCTGCGCGAGGTCGGCGCCGGCCACGCAGCAGGCTTCCAGCAGTGGCAGCGCGCTCAGCTTCTCCTCGATGGGCGCGGGAGCCACGTACTTGCCCTTGCTGGTCTTGAAGTTGTCCTTCACCCGGCCGGTGATCTTCAGACGGCCCTCGGCATCGATGGCGCCCTTGTCGCCGGTCTTCAGGAAGCCGTCGTCGGTGAATGCGGCTTTCGTTGCTGCATCGTCGTGGTAGTAGCCCTGCATGTTCCAGGCGCAGCGCACTTGCACTTCCTGCGTCTGCGGATCGAGCCGCACCTCGGTGCCGGGGTACGCCGGACCCACCGTACCGATGCACTGCGCGCCCTGCACATTGGTGTGGCTGACGCCGCAGTTCTCGGTCATGCCGTAGGCCTCGAGGATCTCCAAGCCGAGGCGCTTGTACCACTCGAGCATCGCCGGCGGCATCGGTGCCGCGCCGCCGCCCGCGTACACGCACTGGTCGAGTCCGAGGCCCTTCAGCACCTTGCGCTTCACGAGCCAGCCGATCACCGGGATCTTGAGCAGGCGCTCGAGCTTGGCTTCCGGCAGCTTCGCAAACACGCCCTGCTGGAACTTCAGATACAGGCGTGGCACTGAGGCGAAGCGCGTGGGTCGCGCGCGCTGCAGGTCGGTGATGAAGCTCTCGAGGCTCTCGGCGAAGAAGGCTTCGTAGCCGCTGGCCAGCAGCGTGTGCTCAAGGAAGGTGCGCTCGACGATGTGCGACAACGGCAGGTAGGACAGCAGTCGATCGTCGGGGTGAAACGGTACGCGCTCCAGCACCGCGGCGGTCGCAGCCGCGAAGTTGCCGAAGCTGTGCATCACGCCCTTGGCCATGCCGGTCGTGCCCGAGGTGTAGATGATGGTGGCGAGGTCGTCGGCATCGCGCACCGGCGTCCCGCTCATCGGGGCCTGCGCTGCACACGCGGCATCCCAGCCGGGGAAGCGCGCCTTCGCCGCCTCCGGTGCAAGCGGAAACGTGATCGTCGGCAGGTCGGTGGGAATGCCATCGGCCAACGAGCCCCAGTCGTCGAGCTTGCCGACGAACAGCAGCGCCGAGCCGCTGTGCGCGAGCAGCTCGCGCACCGTGGTGGCGACCAGGGTCGGGTACAGCGGCACTGAGACGTGGCCGGCCATCCAAATGGCCCAGTCGGCCATCAGCCAGTGCGCGCAGTTCTTCGAGAGGATGGCGATGCGGCTGCCCGGCGGCAGGCCCATAGCCTGCAGGTGCGCGGCCATCCGCCGCGTCTCCTGCAGCGCTTCGCCCCACGTCCACTCGTGTACTTGGCCTCCGCCGACGGGCTGCACGAACACGCGCTTGCCGGGTGTACTGCGCTCCCAGTGGTAGAGGCGCTGAAGGGCAAGGGCGTCGGCGTTAGCGGTCATGGGCAAGTCTCGAAGGGCGTTCCTGAGAGTTGTTCGGCCAGCGTGCAGGCCGCGTGTAGTGCGTTCGGCCTTCGCGCCGCACCGCTGCGACAAGCCCGCATAATCCGCCGTCCTCAGGAGTTTCCCCTTGATCCCCCAATTCCCCATCAAGCTGGTCGGCAAGCGCATGCTGGCCCCCGGCGTCGCCCACGTGAGCTTTCTGCGCGATGACGGCCAAGCGCTCGATTACATCCCCGGCCAGTTCATCCAGCTGCATTTGATCGGCCGCGACGGCCTGCCCACCAAGCGCAGCTACTCGCTGGCCACCATCCACGACCACGCGATGGGCCCGGGCGAAGCCGTCGACATCGCGGTGTCCTTTGTTCCTGGCGGCACGGCCACGGCGCTGTTCGAAGGCATGAAGGAAGGCGATCGCATCGAGGCCAGCGGGCCCTTTGGTCGCTTCAGCCTTTTGCCGAACGATGCGAATCGCCGTTACCTGCTCATTGGCACCGGCACTGGCATTACGCCGTACCGCTCGATGCTGCCGTTGCTGGAGAAGGCCATCGTTGAGCGCAGCTGCGAAGTGGTGCTGCTCTTCGGTGCGCGCACCGAGCAAGAGTTGATCTACGCCGATGATTTCCGCGCCATGGCGGCGAAGCATCCCGGACGCTTCCGCTTCATGCCTTGCTACTCGCGCGAATTCAATGAGGCCGCTGGCCCTGATGCGCGACGCGGCTACGTGACCGAGCATCTCGCAGCGCTTTCGCCGCAGGCCGAAGGCGACATTGCGTACCTGTGCGGCAACCCGAACATGGTCGATGCAGCGTTTGAGGCCTTGAAGGCAGCAGGCATGCCCATTCCGCACATTCGCCGCGAGAAATACACCAGCGGGAAGTAGCCCACATGACCCAGGAAACGCTGGCAACCGAAGGCCTTTGGCCGACGACCGAGTCTGTCGACGCGCCTTCCAAAGCGAAGTGGTGGGCCACCGCGCTGCAGATGATTCTGGGTGGCGTGGTGGGTGGCGTGGGCGCGACCGTGGGGATAAAGGCCCTGCCGGATATGGGGGTTTGGCTGCTTCTGTGGCTGATTCCCGCCATCGTGCTTTGCAGTTGGTTGCACATCGTGCTTCATGAAGCGGGGCACGCCTTGGCGGGCGTTCTCGGTGGCCTAAAGCCCTTGGCTTTTGGCGTGGGGCCTCTGCGGCTCGAGCGCGGCGCTGATGGTTGGCGTCCGCGATGGGGTGGCAACGTGAAAGGCATTGGCGGCTTTGCGTTGCTGCTGCCAGGCGCCAACACCGAGTTAAGTCGTGGAGCGCAGGCTGCGTATCTGCTGGGCGGGCCGATGGCGAATCTGCTGCTTGCGGGCTTGGCGTTCGCGCTATTGGCGTTCGGCGGCGAGCTCAATCCCTACGTAAAGACCACGGCGGTGGTGTTTGCTGGCTTGGGCATTTTGCTTGGCGGCATCAATCTGCTGCCTTTTCGCAGCGGCGGTTGGATGACCGATGGTGCGGGCTTGGTGGCGCTCGTGCGTGACCCGCGAAACGCCATGGCCATGTTCCGCATCCAGCAGGTGGTGCAAGCCAGCATGGAGGGCCAGCGCCCGCGTGACTGGCCCGCCTCGCTCTTGTCGCGCGGCGTGCCGGATGGCGCGCCCAGCGACATCGGCATGGCGTCTGCCGCCTTGAGCTTGAGCCGTGCCTTGGACGAAGAAGACCATGCCGAGGCCGATGCGCAAGCACGCTGGCTGGCCAGCATTTGGCCGAAGGCGAGCGAACCACATCGACCCGGTTTGGCGATCAGCATGGCCACCTACGCGCTGTTGCGTCATCGCGACGCCGCACTGGTGAAGGCTTGGCGCGAGCTGGGCAGTGGCGGCATCTTGGACATGAGCTGCCATCAGGCATGGATCGATGCCGGTGCGGCCGAGTTGGAAGGGCGGTTCGAGGAAGCGCGTTCACTGCGCGCTGCGGCCGAGGAAGCCCTGCCACGCATCCACGACACGGGCACCCGAGTGGTGGTGGCCGAGCAGTTACAGGCCATGGCTCAACGACTCAGCCGAGCGGGTGTAAAGGACACTTGACACGCCGCGCGGTCGGGGGCAGAGTGCGTGTCAAGCACACTTGACACCACGGAGCCCGCCGATGACCTCGTTAAGCCCCTCGCACGACGACTGCACGACCCCAGCGGTCCGCACCTACCTGCGCTGGCTGGTGGTGTCCATGTCCATGTACGCGAGCCTGTTGGTGACCAGCCTGTTCGCCCTGCGCGCCGTGCCGCCCGAGGCCATCGCCCTTCGCGCCGCCTTCGGCCTGCTGCCGTCCCTTCCCCTGCTGCTGCTCATCTGGGCCTTCGCCCGCTACATCCGCGAAGCCGACGAGATGCAGCGCCAGATCGAGCTTCAGTCGCTGGCGCTGGGGGCGATGGTCACCGGGATCGGCTTCATGGTGGCCGGCTTCCTCGGCAGCGCCGGGGTGTTCGCCCTGAAGGGCAATCTGGTGGCCATCCTCGTCCTGCCCGCCCTGCTCGGCAGCTACGGCGTCGCCAAGGCGGTGGTGCAGCGGGGCTACGCCGGATGAACCCCTTCCTCGACATGGTGCGCTTCACGCCGAACGAGAAGCGCTACTACCGACGCAGCATTGCCCCGAGCCTTGTGTTCT
Source organism: Lysobacteraceae bacterium (assembly GCA_027483045.1). Classification (GTDB taxonomy): domain Bacteria; phylum Pseudomonadota; class Gammaproteobacteria; order Xanthomonadales; family Xanthomonadaceae; genus Silanimonas. The sequence goes on along the minus strand of JAIXVL010000150.1, from coordinate 2,092 downwards.
TGGTCGTGATGGCCGGCGTTGCGTTCCTCGTCCGCGGCTTTCGCGATGACTGGCCTTTCGAGGTTCTGGCCGGCCTCGCGTTGCTGCCGGTGCTGCCGATGGGGTGGATCGTCAAGGTGTACATCGATTACTTCAGCGATTGCGATGAGTGGGAGAAGCTGATCGAGGTCTACGGCATTGCCATCGGTTTGCTGCTGGTGGGCATGGCCTACTTCGCGCTTGGCTTGCTGGGTCTGTTCAAGCTCGTGGTGCTCGACGGCACGCTGCTGGCCTACTGCATGTTGCCGGCGGTGATGCTGGTCTACTCCCTCGGCAAGGTCTTCGGCCGCTGGCGTCACGGATGAAAAACCTCATCCGCGAACGCCGCGAAATCCAAGGCTGGTCGCAGGCCGAATTGGCCGAGCGCCTAGCCGTCTCTCGACAAACCATCAACGCGATTGAAACCGGCAAGTACGACCCTAGTCTGCCGCTCGCTTTCAAGCTCGCGCGCCTTTTTGCTGCGCCCATCGAAACCCTGTTCGACGACTCCCCATGAACCCCCAACAAAGGATCGCCTGCATGCGAACCCTGCTTTCTGTTGCACTGGCTGCTGCGTTGCCGCTCGCCAGTCCATCGGCCGAGGCACGCCGCCTTGGCACGCTCGACTTCACGCCCTGCAGTCTTTCGGCGCCGGGCGCTCCTTCGGCCGTGGAAGCGCAATGCACCACGTTCGAAGTGCCCGAAAATCGTGCCGAACCCGATGGCCGAAAAATCGCACTCTCGATCGCGTGGGTGCCGGCCACGCGTGAGGCCGAGCCTGATCCCATCTTCATGCTGGCCGGTGGGCCAGGGCAGGGCGCGAAGGCTTCGTATCCCGTCGTGGCCGGTGCGTTCGGTGAAGTGAATCGCAGCCGCGACGTGATTCTGGTCGATCAGCGCGGCACCGGTGATTCCAACCCGCTGGCTTGCCTCGATGCTGAGGGCAACAACGCCTTTGGCGACGCCGACGACGAAAGCGCTGAAGGTGCGCGCGCCTTCGCTGAACGCTGCTTGGCCGAACTTTCGAAGAAGGCCGATGTGCGCTTTTACACCACCACCGATGCCATCGCGGACCTTGAAGCCGTGCGCATCGCAATTGGTGCGCAAAAGATCAACCTTTACGGCGGCAGCTACGGCACGCGCGTGGCGCAGCAGTTTGCCGCGGCTTACCCACAAAGCACGCGCGCCGTCGTAATCGACAGCGTGGTGCCGAACGATTTGGTGCTGGGCAGCGAGCACGCCAAGAACCTCGACGCCACCTTGAAGGCGCAGTTCGCGCGCTGCACGGCCGACAAGGCTTGTGCCGCAGGCTTGCCCGATCCGAAAGCGGCCTTGCTGCAGGTGCGCGACGCGTTGTCGGTTCCGGGATTGGCGCCGGTGCGTTATCGCGATCCCACGACTGGCGAGTCGCGCGAAGAAGTGCCGACGCCCGGTCACTTGGGCATCTTGCTTCGCATGTACGCCTATTCACCGGTAACGGCGGTTCTGCTGCCGGTGGTGCTGAAGCAGGCGCTTGAAAGCGACTACGCGCCTTTGCTTGCTCAGGCCAGTTTCATCGGCGGCAGCTTGGGCGATCAGATCATGCACGGCATGCAGCTTTCGGTGAGCTGCAGCGAAGACGCTGATGAACTCAAGGCCGATCCCGCCGACGCAGGTTCGGTGATGGGCAGCGAGTTTGTGGCCTTCACCAAGGCGCAATGCTCCGCATGGCCGCGTGGTCAGCGCCGCGATAACTTCCGTGCGCCGCTCACAGGCAATGTGCCGGTGTTGGCCATCAGCGGTGAGTTCGATCCGGTGACTCCGCCGCGTTATGGCGACGCGGCGATTGCGCAACTCAGCAACGGGCGACACCTTGTTCTGAAAGGCCAAGGCCACACACCGATTGGCTCGGGCTGCATGCCCACGTTGTTTGCACAGTTCATTGAATCCGCCGATGCCAAAGCACTGAATGCCAGCTGCTTGGATCGCCTTGCGCCGCTGCCCCCCGGCACCGGCCTGTACGGCTGGGAACCCTGAGGACACCGCCATGATTGAATTGACGAATCTGCACAAGCAGTTCAAGACCAAGGCCGGC
>JAIXVL010000078.1 GCA_027483045.1 Lysobacteraceae bacterium | reverse complement strand
CCCGCATCGCCTTTATCGAGGCCGAAGCGCTGGTTCGGCAGGCGGGTGCGGCGCGTCGTACCGATGCCGAACGCGTGCCGCTGGCGCGAGCACGGGGCCGCATTCTTGCCGAGGCGCAGTTTTCGCCACTGAACATGCCGCCATTTCGACAGTCGTCGATGGATGGATTCGCCGTGCGTCTCTCCGATCTTGAAACCGGATTGGCGTTGCAGATCGTGGGTTCGCAACCCGCAGGTTCTGATCGACGGCTGGCGCTTGGCCACGCAGAAGCCATCGCCGTGTTCACTGGTGCGCCGCTGCCCGATGGCGCCGACGCCGTTCTGGTCAAGGAGGACGCACTGATCAGCGGCACGGAGTTGCGCGCTCGCGCTTTGCCCCAGCTCGGGCAGTGGATTCGCCAGCCGGGCGAAGACCTTGCTGCCGGGGATCGGCTTTTTGAAGCCGGGCACCGACTCAGTCCCGTGGACATCGGAGTCTTGGCCACCTGCGGCTTTCACGAAGTGCCTTGCGCGCGGCGCCCCATCATTGCCTTGTTCACTTTGGGCGACGAACTCGCTGCACCAGGTTCGATTCTTGCCGATGGCATGGTCTACGACAGCAATCGCGCCATGCTGATGACCTTGCTCTCGGAAGAGGGTTTCGAGCCACTGGCTTGGCCCGCATTGCCCGATGATCCAGAGCGCATTGCAGCCGCACTTCGCGATGCTGCCGGGAGCGCAGACGTCCTTCTGACCTGCGGTGGCGTCTCAGTGGGCGACCATGACCCATTGCCCGCATTGATGGATCAGGAAGGCGAGCCGATCTTTTGGAAAGTGCGCAGCAAACCAGGGGCGCCGGTGTTGTTCGGGCGCTTCGGTCGCTCATTGTGGCTTGGCCTTCCAGGCAATCCGGTGTCGGTGTTGGCCACATGGCTCAGCTTAGGACGCGTCTTGGTGGATGCCATGCAGGGTGCAAGCGAGCCTCGTCCACGCTTCAAGGTCCGTTTGCGCAGCCCGCTCCTGAAATCCGAATCGCGGCTTGAATTCATGCGCGGTGTGCTGAGCTGCGATGGCAACGGCCAGCTATGGGCTGAGCCGGACGCGGTGACTGGCTCGCACCGACTGGCCGCTGCTTCGCGCAATAACGCGCTTCTCGTCTTGCCAGAAGGCAGCGACACGTATGAGGAAGGCAGCGTCATCGACGCCATCGCATTTGGTCCTGTCCGCTGATGGACGCCACGTGCGAAATTGACGTACATGAGGCATCGCGGCGCGCCGCCGAGGGCGTGCTTTTCATCGATGTGCGAGAGCCTGCGGAACACGCGCTGGGCATGGCGCTCGGCGCCACGCCCGTGCCGCTTGCCACGCTCTTGGCCCAACCAAGTCAGCACATTCCTGAATTAGCGACGCCCGTGCTCTTGCTTTGCGCGAGCGGCAACCGCTCGAGGCGCGCTCAGAGCGAGTTGATTGCTCGCGGCTACACGCAGCTGGTGAATGTCAGCGGAGGATTCTCGGCGTGGCGATCGCGCGGGCTTCCGGAATCAGAAAGCAGCATCGATGCACTCTTCGCAGAGCGCTTCGACCGCCACCTACGCTTGGCCGGCGTCGGCCTGGATGGGCAGAAGAAGCTAGCGCGGGCCAAAGTGCTCGTGCTGGGCGCGGGCGGTTTGGGTTCGCCGGCAGCCCTTTACTTGGCAGCGGCAGGCGTAGGCCATTTGCGCATCGTCGATGACGACGTGGTGGAACGGAGCAATTTGCAGCGGCAAATTCTGCACACCGATGCCGCAGTAGGCACGTTTAAGGTCGACTCGGCGCGCGAGCGCCTGCTGGCTTTGAATCCAACGCTTAATGTTGAGGCCTTGCGTGAGCGCTGCAGTTCCCAAAACATCGAGCGCTTGATGCAGGGCATCGACGTGGTGATCGACGGCACCGACAACTTCGCGACGCGCTACCTGGTGAATGCCGCGTGCGTGCAGAAGAAGGTTCCGCTGGTGTACGGCGCGGTTGAGCGCTTCACCGGTCAGCTCAGCGTCTTCGACGCAGGCCGTCATCGCGGGCTCTCTCCTTGCTATCGCTGCCTGTTCCCGGAGCCGCCGGGGCCCGATGCCGCACCGAATTGCGCGGAAGCGGGCGTGCTTGGCGTGCTTCCCGGTTTAGTGGGCGTGCTTCAGGCGACCGAGGCCTTGAAGCTGATTTTGGGCATTGGCCAGCCCATGCGCGGACGATTGCTCTTGCTCGATGCATTGAGCATGCAGTTTCGGGAACTGAGTATGGCGGCAGATCCCGCTTGCCCCGATTGTTCCTCCAGCGCGGTATTCAAAGGCTATGCCGATCTAGAGCAGTGGTGCGCCAGCGCGTGAGTTCCCACCTGCGCGGACCGTGCGAAGCTGGCGAACGTGGGCGATAATGCCGAGCTACCTTTCCGCGAGTGCCGCGAACCCATGACTGCTCGATTGCTGGATGGCAAAGGCATCGCCGAACGCCTGCTTGATGATCTGGCCGCGAGGGTGACAGCGAGGCTTGAGGCCGGCCATAGCCGACCTGGGCTTGCGGTGGTGCTGGTCGGCGAAGACCCCGCGTCTGCGGTGTATGTCCGGAACAAGCGCCGTGCCTGCATCAAGGTGGGCATCGAAGCCTTGGATTACGACTTGCCTGCGAGCACCAGTGATGCCGAATTGGAATCGCTGATCGACCAACTGAATGCGGATCCACGCGTTCACGGCATTCTTCTTCAGCTGCCTTTGCCGGATGGGCGCGACGGACGCGCCATCATCCAGCGCATCGATCCACGCAAGGACGTCGATGGATTCCATCCAGAGAACGTCGGTCGATTGGCGCTCCGCCAGTTTGGCTTGCGGCCTTGCACGCCACGCGGAATCACCACCTTGCTCGGCTATACCGATCAACCGGTGCGCGGTGCGAATGCTGTCGTTGTTGGGGTGAGCAACCATGTGGGCCGCCCGATGGTCTTGGAGTTGCTGATCGCGGGCTGCACCGTCACGGCGTGCCATAAGTTCACTCCTCGCGAGGTGTTGCAGCGTCAGGTCGAACAGGCGGACATCGTGGTCGTGGCCGTAGGCCGGCCGGGCATCGTGCCGGGCGAATGGATCAAGCCGGGTGCCGTGGTGATCGATGTGGGCATCAATCGCATGGATGACGGGCGCCTTGTGGGCGATGTCGGCTTCGAGGCGGCATTTGAACGGGCGAGTTGGATCACGCCGGTGCCCGGCGGAGTAGGCCCGATGACCGTGGCCACGCTCATGCAGAACACCTTGGAAGCCGCCGATGCTGCCGACAATCCTAGTCATGACCTTTACACGTATGCTCGCTAGGCTGGCCGAATGACTACTTTTTCGCCCAACAGCCAGCCCGTTCGACGTCTGCGGCTGGCATTGCTGCTCGGCGCAGTGACGCTGACCTTCGGATGCGCGTCCATCGTTGGAAAGGCCACCTCTCGGCTTGCCGATAACTTGGGCAGCGCCGTACTGAATGCAGAGGACCCTGCCACGGTACGTGACGGTTTGCCGGCTTACCTGTTGCTGCTGGACGGCCTGCTGGAAGGCGACCCGAAGAACGTGGGCACCTTGCTGGCTGCCGCCAAGTTGAATGGTGCCTATGCGGGGAACTTCACCGGCGCAGATTCGACCAGGGCGCAACTGCTTTCGCGCAAAGCGTTGCGTTACGCCAAGCAGGCGACCTGCGTCGACAACGCATCGCTTTGCGCAGCAATGGAAGGCAATCCCGACGCCTTTGCAGCCGAAGTCGCGCAGGCCAAGGCAAGCGATCTACCGATTCTTTACGGTTTGGCCTCGGCCTGGGCTGGCTTCATTCAGGCCAATCGCGACGACTGGGGTGCGGTGGCCGATCTGCCGAAGGTTGAGGCGCTTCTCCTTCGCGTGGTTGCGCTGGACGAGACCCACGATGGCGGCTTGCCCATGGTGTACTTGGGTGTGCTGAACTCATTGCGGCCCGAAACGGTGGGCGGCAAGCCAGAGCAGGGTAGGGCCTACTTCGAACGCGCCATCGCTATTTCGGAGGGGCGTAACCTGTACGCCAAGACCTTGATGGCCGAGTTCTACGCGCGTCTGATGTTCGACCAAGAGCTGCACGATCGCCTGCTGAATGAGGTACTTGCAGCCGAGGTCAAGGCGCCGAGCTATACCCTCATGAACACACTCGCCCAGCAACGCGCAGGTGCGTTGCTGGAAAGTGGAAAGGATTACTTCTAATGGACTTCCCCCCCATGCCCAAGATTTCCCATGCATTGAGTGCGGTGCTCGCTCTGGTGCTCTTTATCGCTTCACCACTCGCTGAGGCACAGGTCCAGACCTTGCGTTTGGCAACCGTTGCGCCCGACGGCTCGCCGTGGATGCGCGAACTTCGCGCGGCAGCTGCAGAAGTGAAAACGGCCACCCAGGGACGTGTGGAGATTCGTTACTTCCCCGGCGGCGTGATGGGCAACGATCAGGCGGTGCTTCGCCGCATTCGCCAAGGCGGGCAGTTGCAGGGCGGCGTGCTCACCTCAAGCGAGTTGTCGCTGGTGTATCCCGATGCGCCGGCCTACACCTTGCCCTTCATGTTTTCAGGCTGGGATGAGGTTGATCGTGCGCGCCCGGTGGTCGATCCCATTTTGGCGGCCGGCTTCACGCAGCGCGGTTTCCATATGCTGGGTGCCTCGAGCGTGGGCTTCGCTTATCTGATGAGCGCCAAGCCGATGCAAGGCGTGGCCGATGTGCGTTCGGCGAAACTTTGGGTGCCGCAAAACGACGCCATTGCGGATCTGACCTTCCGCACCGGCGGTGCCAGTCCGATTCCGCTGCCTATTGGTGATGTGTTCACCAGCCTGCAAACCGGCATGGTCGATATGGTGGCCAATACGCCAGCGGGTGCCGTGGCGCTGCAATGGCATGGCAAGTTGAAGACGCTGTACGACCTGCCACTGGCCTATGTGGTCGGGTACATCATTGTCGATCAGCGCGCGTGGACGCGCATTGCAGCGGCAGACCAAGCCATCGTGGATCGCATTTTCAAGGCAGCCGCTACGCGCGTTGACCAGACCATTCGGCGCGATGACATTGCTGCTTTGGATGCAATGAAGAAGCAGGGCTTGGTGATCGTTACTCCGACCGCCGCTGATGCCGCCTACTTCCGCGAAGTGGGCCAAAAAGTGGTGCAGAAATTGGAAGCGGAGCAGGGGATTAGCCCCAATGTGCTGAAAGCGCTGCGCGACGCGAAAGCTGGCCCCGGCGCTGCAACGCAGTGAGCGACGGGGTGAAGCGCCTGCTGGCTTGGCTACACCGCGCAGAGGATGTGCTGTTGGCACTGGCGCTCGCGGGTTTGCTGCTACTCGCCTTGGTGCAAATCGTTCTGCGCGTGGGCTTTGATGAAGGCCTGTCTTGGGCAGAGCCTGTCAGTCGCGCCGGTGTGTTGTGGCTGGCAATGCTGGGTGCCCTAGGTGCCGCCCGGCAACAGCGCCACATTGCGGTCGACGCGATTCCACGCCTGCTCCCCGATGGCGCTTGGCGGGCGGTGCACGTGCTCACGCAATTCGCAGCCGCTGCAGTGTGCGTGTGGGCCGCTTGGTTGGGCTGGGGCTTGCTGCAGTCCGAGCGCGAGTTTCCTCTCGCCTTTGTGCCGGGTGTCGAAAGCTGGGTGCCGATGCTGATTCTTCCCGCGGGGTTTGGCCTTCTGGCCTTGCGCTTCGTGATTTCCTCCTTTGCGCCTCGCCCTGAAGACGAGCCCGCGCCATGAGTACCGAAGTGCTCATCCTTGTCGTTGTTCTGCTCGCTGCGCTGGGCATGCCTCTGTTTGCCGTGATTCTGGGCATTGCGCTGATCGGCTTGCGCGCAGCAGGCTATGAGCAGGCGGCCTTGACCGAGTTCTACGGATTGGGGGACATGCCCGGCCTGATCGCGATTCCGCTGTTCACGCTGGCGGGTTATCTGCTGAGTGAGAGCGGGGCACCGAAGCGACTCGTGCGCCTCTCGGATGCGCTGTTGGGCAGCTTGCCCGGTGGGTTGGCCATCGTGGCGATCGTGGCCTGCGCCATGTTCACGGCGTTCACCGGCGCTTCGGGTGTCACCGTAGTGGCGATGGGCGCCTTGCTGTATCCGGCGCTGAAGGCCGCAGGCTATCCGGACCGCTACAGCTTGGGTTTGGTGACCGCGGCGGGAAGCTTGGGCCTGCTGTTCGCTCCTTCCTTGCCCCTGATTCTTTACGGCTTCGTTGCGGGCCCCATCGCTACCAATCCCACCGTGACGGTGCAGGATCTTTTCCTTGCCGGTCTGATGCCGGGCGCCCTGATGCTAATGGTGCTGAGTGCGCACGCCATGTGGGTGGGGCGAGGTGTTCCGGCTTCGCGCCACAGTTTTGAACTCAGCGAGGTCTGGGCAGCCATCAAGGAGGCACGCTGGGAATTGCCGCTTCCCATCATTGTGCTGGGCGCCATCTACGAAGGTGTATTGGCGGTCAGCGAAGTGGCCGCGCTGACTGCGGCGTACGCGCTGATCGTCACCGTCGTGGTGCAACGAGAAGTTCGGTGGAAGCAGTTGCCGGGCGTTATGGCGGAATCGATGCGCATGGTCGGCGCCATTCTGCTCATCCTTGGAGCCGCGCGAGCCTTGTCGAACTGGTTCATCGATCAGGATGTGCCCGGCCGGCTGTACACAATGGTGAGCACCCACATCGACAGCCCGCTTGAGTTCCTGCTCGCACTCAACCTGTTCCTGTTGGTCGTGGGCATGTTGATCGACATTTTCTCGGCCATCGTGATCCTGACCCCACTGCTCATGCCCTTGGCCGCCCAATACGGTATTCACCCTGCGCATCTGGGCGTGGTGATGCTGGCCAACCTACAGATTGGCTATTTCACGCCACCCGTGG
>JAIXVL010000117.1 GCA_027483045.1 Lysobacteraceae bacterium | reverse complement strand
TATTCAACATCGTAGGCCGACACGCGACGCTGCTCACGGCTCACTTCAACCACACGGCAACCGCCGCGGCTCGCGGAGCCGTCGTTGCGATCAACATTGCGGCCAATGGCACCGCCCACGACCGCGCCAGCCACCGTTGCCGCATCGCGACCATCGCCCTTGCCGACCTGATTGCCCAAGGCAGCGCCCACCAGCGCACCGATCACGGTGCCACCGGTCGGATTGCCGCCATCACGGACTTCCCGGCCGTCGCAGCGCTCCTCGGGAACGCGGGTGCGCACGGTTTCGTAAATGGGATCAACGCGCGTGACCTGCGCGTAGGAGTAGGAGACGTTCTCTTGGCCAGCCGCGTAATCCGGGGCGTAGTCGTCGCGGTACTGCGCATTGGCTGTTGCCGACGCAGCCAGAAAGGCCAGGGCAAGAGCATTGCGGGAGAGACGATTCATGAGGCGGACTCCTTGGGTAATCTCGGATTGAATTCCAGCACCGCACGCCTGAACCCAAGCCTAAGATTTTCGTTATCCCGAGTGGTGCGATTGCTACACTTCGAGGCCCTGTTCAGCTGACTCCGACCTCATGGCGATCCGCCTCTTCAACAGCCTTTCTCGGCAGCTCGAGACTTTTGCCCCGGCCGATCCGCAGCGCGTGACCATGTACGTCTGCGGGCCGACCGTCTACAACTACGCCCACATCGGCAATGCCCGCGGCCCCGTGGTGTTCGGCGTGCTGGCCGACCTGCTGCGCCGACACTACCCGAAGCTCGTCTACGCCCGGAACATTACGGACGTCGACGACAAGATCAACCAGTCGGCGATCGAGCAGCAGGTGCCGATCACGGCCATCACCGAGAAGTTCACCGCGATCTACCGCGAGGACATGGGCGCGCTGGGCGTGAAGCTCCCGGACATTGAGCCGCATGCGACGCACCATATCGCCGACATCATCGCGATGATCGAGCGCCTGATCGCGAAGGGGCACGCCTACGCTGCGGATGGCCATGTGCTGTTCCAAGTCTCGACCTACGCCAGCTACGGCACCCTCTCCCGCCGCAGCACCGACGAGATGCTGGCCGGTGCCCGCGTCGAGGTTGCGCCGTACAAGCGCGAGGGCGGCGACTTCGTGCTGTGGAAGCCTTCCACGCCCGAACTGCCGGGCTGGGATTCGCCCTGGGGCCGCGGCCGCCCGGGCTGGCATATCGAGTGCTCGGCCATGTGCCACGCGCACTTCGGCGACACCATCGACATCCACGCTGGCGGCGTGGACCTGCAGTTCCCTCACCACGAGAACGAGATCGCTCAGAGCCAGTGCGCCAGCGGCACGACCTTCGCCCGTTGGTGGCTGCACAACGGCATGCTCACCTTCGACGGCAGCAAGATGTCGAAATCGGTCGGCAACATCCGCACAGTGCACGAACTGCTGAAGGACTACCCGGCGGAAGCCCTCCGCTATGCCCTTCTTTCCGCGCACTACCGCCAGCCGCTGGACTGGTCGCCGGCGCTCATCGAGCAGAGCATCAACACGCTCGACCGGCTGTACGGCACCTTGCGCGACCTGGTCGACATCGACGCGGCACCGGTGCTGCCGGAAGCCGTCGAATTCGCCCTAGCCGACGACCTCAACACGCCTGCCGCGCTGGCGGAGATTTCGCGGCTGGCCGGTGAAGCGCGGGCGGCACGCAACGCATGGACACAGGCGCCCGAGGGATTGGCGAAGGCGCAGGCCGAAGCGGTGGCACGCAATGCGAAGGCTGAACTGCTCGGCGCTGGCGCCGCGCTTGGCTTGCTCATGCAGCACCCCGACGCCTGGTTCGGCAAGGACGCAGCAAGCGACGACGATGCGCGCATCGATGCACTGGTCGCCGAACGCTCGGCGGCCAAGAAGGCCCGCGACTTCGCCCGCGCCGACGCGATCCGCGACGAGCTGGCCGCAGCGGGCATCGTGATCGAGGACACCGCGCAGGGCGTGCGGTGGTCGAGGAAGCGCGCATGAGCGCAAGCGCCGCGCAGGCCCCGGCCTCGCCGTTCCCGATGGAAGCCACGCCCGCGGAGGCGCAGGCCGCCATCGCCGAAGAGTTCTCATTCTTCGGTGATTGGACCGAGCGCTATCAGTACCTCATCGATCTGGGCCGCAAGCTTCCCGACCTTCCTGAAGAATGGAAGACGGAAACGCACCGACTGACCGGCTGCCAGTCCAAGGTCTGGATCGTGGCGCAGGGCAATGCCGAGCGTTTGGATTTCCACGCCATTAGTGACTCGAGCATTGTTTCCGGCCTTATTTTTCTGGCACTCCGAGTGTTTTCCGGGCGCAGCCCGGAAGCGATTCTGACCACTGCACCGGACTACATCGAAGCGATCGGATTAGCCAAACACCTGTCGCCCACGCGCAGCAACGGCCTAGCCTCACTGCTGGCTTTCATCAAGGACACCGCTCGCGCGGCAAGGAGTGCGTCATGAACCGAACTGTTCTGAGTCTCGCCCTGCTGCTCGCGCTTGGCGCGACGGGCAGCCCTTCGTTTGCAGCTGAACGCGACAACGCCGCGGTTCAGGCCGAATCCGCATCGATTCTGCGACCGATGGTGACCCGCTACTTCGCCGATCGCGCTGCCTTAGAGCACGTGCGCTCGCTCACCGATGACGGCAGCGACCCTTTGTTTGCGCCACGCCGCGCCGCCATGCGCGCGAGCTTGCTGCAGCAGTGGACGACTCAGCTTGAGCAACTGGACGCAGCAGACCTGTCGCAAGATGACCGACTGGATCGCCTGTTGCTGCGCCGCGATTTGGCCTTAGACATCAGCAAGCAGAGCTTCGAGCGCGAGCGCTACGAAGCCATTCGCCCACTGCTTCCTGGATATGACGATCTCGTCAGCTTGCTGGAAGCGCGACGCGACCTGCAAAGCGCCTCACCCCGCACGACAGCCGACACCCTTGATCGTGTTCGACGGGACCTCGAGGCGCGCGCAAAACGCCTCAGCGACGAAGGCAACACCAAGGCAGGCGTATCGACGACGCTGGCCCTGCGCGCCGCGCAACATGCGCAAGCATTGCGTACCGCGTTGAAGGATTGGCACACCTACCAGTCGGGCTACGACCCGCAGTTCAGCTGGTGGGTCGATGCGCCGTACGCAGCACTGGACAAGCAATTGGAAGCGCAAATTGCCTTGCTGCGAGACACCTTGGGCGGAGCGTCAGACCCGGAGACGCTGCGTGCTGACCCGATCGGCGACGACGCAATCGCCGAAGCGCTCAAAGCGGAGGGCATCGCTTATTCACCTGCGGAACTGATGGCTGCCGCCGAGCGCGAACTGGCCTGGTGCCAGCGGGAAATGGACAAAGCCGCGCGTGAGATGGGCGCCAAGGACTGGCAAGAGGCCTTGGAACGCGTGAAGCAGCGCCATGTGGCTCCGGGCGAGCAGCCCGCTTTGGTGGTGGCCTTGGCCGATGAGGCAGTGGCCTACCTTGAGCAGCACTCCCTGCTCACCGTGCCGGAGTCGGCGAAGCGCGATTGGCGGATGACCATGCTCACGCCCGAGTACCAATTGCAGGCACCGTTCTTCTTGGGCGGCGAAGACGTCTGGGTGGCCTTCCCCACCGATGGCATGCCGCACGACCGTAAGCTCAATGCCTTGCGCGGGAATAACCGCCATTTTTCGCGCGCCGTGGTGCACCACGAACTCATTCCGGGACACCACTTGCAGCATTGGTATTCCCAACGCTTCAACACCCATCGCGAGCCGTTCGCTAGCCCGTTCTGGATTGAAGGTTGGGCGCTTTATTGGGAACTGCGTCTCTACGACATGGGCTTTGCCGCAACGCCAGAGGATCGAATCGGCATGCTGTTTTGGCGAAGCCATCGCGCCGCACGCATTCTGTTCTCGCTCGGCGTTCAATCGGGTCGCATGACGCCCGATGAGGCGGTTGAGTTGCTGGTGGAACGCGTCGGGCATGAGCGCGAGAACGCCCGAGCTGAGGTGCGCCGATCCATCGCCGGTGATTACGGCCCGCTGTATCAGGTGGCGTATCTGGTGGGCGGCTGGCAGTTCCGCGCACTTCAGGCAGAACGCGTCGTATCGGGCGGGTGGAGTGAAAAAGAATTCCACGACCGCATCATGCGGGAAGGTGCGATGCCAATCAGTCTGCTTCGAGAGCGCTTGTTCGATCGTGTGGGCTCCGAAGCACCCGGTACCGACTGGCGCTTTCTCGACAGCCCGGCCAACGCAAGCGCTCGCTGAAAGTCCATCTAGGCTCGGTGCTGAAACAAGAAACCCCGCTTCCGCGGGGTTTCTTTTGCATCGTGACGTTGATCAAGTTCGAATCAATCGCCCATCTGCTTTTGCAAATGCTCCCAACGCTCTTGCGCGTCGAGCGTGCGCTCAGCGGTGGGGCGTGCTTCCAAACGATCCAAACCAATCGGCTCGCCCGAATCGGCGCAGAAACCATAGTCTCCTTCATCCAAGCGGCGCAGGGTGCTGTCGATCTTGTTGATCAGCTTGCGATAGCGATCACGAGTACGCAGTTCAAGCGCATTCTCGGTTTCGCGGGTCGCGCGCTCAGCCTCGTCGCCGACATCACGCACTTCTTCCTTGAGGTTTTCGATGGTCTGCTGGGACTCTTCAACAAGGTCACGGCGCCAAGACATCAGCTTTTGACGGAAGTACTCGAGCTGGTAGGCATTCATGTACTCCTCTTTCGCGCTCGGCTTATAGCCGGCCGGGAGGGTGACGCGTTCATTCACAGGGGCAGGTCGCTTGTAGTCTTCACGCGGGCGGTCGGGTTTGACGTAACCAGCACGATTTCCCTCTGGGCGTGCTTCGGTCGGTCGGCTGGCTGTCTTGACGGCCGCCACAGGTGCGGGAGTGGATTTTGCCGAACCCGGCTTGTTCGGCGCGGGTGCAGATTTGGCCGCAGGAGCCGAAGTCTTGGCTGAGGCGGCGGATTGGGCAGGCGCGGGTGTCGCCTTGGCCGCTGGAGCAACCTTCGCGGCGGGCACAGCCTTCACGGCCGGTGCCGCCTTCGCTGCCGGTGCAGACTTGGCAGCAGACTTGGCAGCAGGCTTTGCAGCGGGCTTGGCAACCACTTTTGGGGCGGGCTTCGCAGGCGCCTTCGCCGACGGCTTGGCAGCCGTCTTGACCGGTTTGCTCGCCGCCTTCACAGGCTTGGCAGCGGGCTTGGCAGCGGGCTTAGCAGCGGGTTTGGTGGCCTTGGGCGCAGGTTTAGCCACCGGCTTGGCGGCGGGCTTGGCAGGCTTCGAAGGTGCTTTGGCGGCAGGCTTCGAGGGCTTAGCAGCAGCCTTCTTGGCCGGTGCTGAGACAGCCTTCTTCACCGCGCGAGCAACATTGCCGACGGCTTTCGCCACTTTGCCTACGGCTCCGGCCTTCTTTTTGGCTGGGGCCTTGGGGGCAGCTTTTTTCGCGGGTTTCTTGGCAGCCACGAGGTTCCTCTGAAGTCGTTGAGCCATTGGGGCGGCGTGTTATAGCCTGTAAGGCCAACGGCGGCAACCTGAATTCACTTGAAAACGCCGATTTTGACCAGCGCCGTGCTCGGCAGCCTGCGCGGGTACAAGCGATTTGTCAGCCCCTTACTGGGCCAGCACTGCCGCTTTCACCCCACTTGCTCGATGTACATGTACGAAGCGGTGCAGCGCTATGGGGTCGCGAAAGGCGTGTGGCTGGGCACGAAGCGGGTGTGCCGCTGCCACCCCCTGCATCCAGGGGGAATCGATCCAGTGCCCTGAGCGTTCGCCAAGCACTGCTCGGTGAGCTGCTCCCTAGCCGTTTGGGCCGAAACCGCCTTCCACGCCCTTGACTGCCACCGCCACGGCATCGTGGGCGTGCAGGCTTTCGAGGTGGGACGCACGGACCCAGAAGTCGGCCAAACGCGGGTCAGCATCCAAGCCTGCTTGCATGCGGCGCGCTGCGTCTTCGCAGAACATCAGATTCTGGCCATTGAGCAGAGCGAACGCCTGCTCATCTTCGCGCTTGACCGCGGTTTGCACTGGGGTCTTCAGTGCGCCCTCGATGCAATCCACAAGGTCGATGATCGGGAAGTCGAGCACCTGAGCGCCAAGTCGCACCTTCACATCGGCCAAGCTGCGCTGGCTGTGAGGCGTGGCCACGATGCCTTGCTCCGATCCCAGCCACCGAAGCACAGCGTCATGGTCGAGTGCTTTGTCCGCCGCAAAGTCGGCGCGGAACTGCTCTTGGATGAGCTGACGGGCCAAAGCCGCTGAGCAGGGGCAGGTACTGGAGTACGGCACCTGCACTTCCATTTCGAGCGCAAACCCTTTGCGATCGAGCGTGGCTTGCAATCGAACGGGATAGGCCTTCCATCCCGTGTTGTCGCTGACCAAAGCCTTCCGGCGCACCAGGTAGTCGAAGCGCAACTCGACCATCGCTTGATCAGACAGATCCGCATGCGAGTCAAGGAAATCTCGCAGCATCCGACGCAGGCTGGCCGGGCTCAAAGCTTCGGCAGAAAGATGGCGATCGACATGCAGGTACAAGCGCGACATGTGAATGCCGCGCACGTCTGAACGATGCAAATTGACGAAAGCATTGATGCGCGCGGCGGCAGCCATAACGCTGCCATCGGGCTGCGTCAGACGAATAGGAGCCTCGATCTGGCCCATGCCCACCCATGCCAGATGCCCAGCCACCACGGGCCGTGCTTCATTGGCAATGTCCGGCATGATTCGGACGACATTTTCTCGACTAAGGGACATGGGGGGTCCAGAACGAAAAGGAGATGGAGCGTAGGTGGATGCGGGTGCAGCGTATGTCAAGTGCGGGCGGGCAACACCGCTCGCGGCAGAACGGAGTGTCTCGCGGCTTGCCAACACATCCACACCGCGGGCAGACCTGAGACTTGAAGGTTTTTGCCCTTGGCCCTTGCACGAAGGCCGCGCCGAGCAACACGCGTGCTCAAGGCCCGCGGGAACGGCCAGTCTTTCTCGGCATCCGGGATCAGCGAAGCCAAGTGCTCTGCCCAGTCACGCAGCAGGGGCTCAGCCGCCTCATCCGCTAACTGCTCGCTGCGCACACCATGGCGCGCGAAGTAAGCCATGGGAATCCGCGCTCCGTCCGCAGCTGCGCGCCCCCGCTCCAGGCGACTCGCAAGCCATTGCGCCGCCATGCCTTGAGCAGCGCCTTCGCTGCCGGCATCACCACCAAGCAGCGCCGCTTCGATCGCGCAAAGTGCGCGCGCCAATGGCAGCAAGGCGGCGAGCGCAGCCGATGCATCGCTTGCCGGCTCGTCGTTGCCCGCCAAGGCCAAGAGCGGTGCCACCGCGTTCGACCACGGCGCTTCAGACCGGAGCAAAAGGCGGGTGAGCGGATGCCGAGCAGCACCCTTGGAAAGCCCATGAAGTTCCTCAGCCCACCAGCCCACCTTGACCTGCGTAACTCGTGGATCAGACAGTTCAAAGATCGCTTCGGTGAGCTCAGAAAGCAGGGCCATCCACGCCTGAAATCGCGCGCGAGCTGGTTCGGGAACGAACAACGACGCGATCACGAGGTGCGGATCGCGCGCTTCTGATTTTCGGATGAACTCCGCCGCGGCGGCATGCAGCGCTGCATCCGTCATGGCAACACCGAAAGCAACCAATGATGGAACTCGGCAGGTGTGGCG
>JAIXVL010000292.1 GCA_027483045.1 Lysobacteraceae bacterium | reverse complement strand
ATGCCCGGCTTGGCCTTCGATGCCGAAGGCCAGCCCATGGGTTTTGTGGATCTTGATCTTGCCGCGATGACGCGTTCGCAGGGCCGCGGCTTTGGCCTCGACATGGCCGATATGGTTATGCACATGCTGCCGGCGCGACGTGTGGCGGCGGCAACGCGCCTTGCGGCCGCGTTGCCTGTGGTGCGTGCCGAGGGCGAAAACTCGCCCTGAGGCTTAGGCCGGCAGGTGCTCCAAGACGTAGTCCGCGGCCGAGACCTTGAACTCGCCCGGCGCGTCGATGTGGAGCTGCTTGACCACACCGTCTTCCGCATACAACGCAAAGCGCTTGCTGCGAAGGCCCATGCCGAAGGCCGTGGCATCCAGTTCCAAGCCCATGGCGCGCACGAAGGCACCATTGCCATCGGCCACCATTTGCAGCCCTTCGGGAACGTTCTGGCTCTTTGCCCAAGCATCCATCACAAACGCGTCATTGACGGCCATACAGGCCACGTCGACCCCCTTGGCGCGGAAGGCATCTAGGTGCTCAACGAAGCCGGGCAGGTGACGCGCCGAGCAGGTCGGGGTGAAGGCGCCGGGAACGGCGAAAAGCACCAGTTTGCGGCCACCGAAAAGCTCCTGAGTGTTCACGGCCTGCACGCCGTCTTTCAGAATGTTGAGCGTGGCTTGAGGCAAGGTGTCGCCGATCGCGATGGTCATGGTCGTTTGCTCATTAGTGAGGTGGGGCGGGCAGTGTAGCGGTGGAGGATGTCATCGCAATGTGCGGTTTCGGATGCCGATGCCTCGCGTGAATGCAGTAAGGTCTTCGAGTAACAGCGATTGAGGCAAGCATGGAATTCAAGGATTACTACAAGGTGCTCGGTGTGGAGCCGGGCGCAGGCGAGGCGGAGATCAAGCAGGCGTACCGCCGCTTGGCGCGCAAGTTTCATCCTGATGTCAGCAAAGAGAAGGGTGCTGAAGAGCGCTTCAAGGGCATCAATGAGGCCTACGAAGTCTTGCGCGACAAAGAAAAGCGCGCGGAGTACGACGCGCTGCGTGCAGGAGGTTACCGCCCCGGTGAAGACTTCCGGCCGCCGCCCGGATTTGGCCAAGGGCGCGGCGCCCACGGTGCCGGTGACTTCAACTACGAGTTTGGCCAAGGCGGCGGTGGCGCGGGCTTCAGCGACTTTTTCGAGTCTTTGTTTGGCGCGCGCTCACGTCCTCGCCCTGGTCCTTCGCAAGGTGCGCAGCCGCGTGGCGATCAGCGCGCCAAACTGAGTGTGCCGCTCGAGGTGGCGTTTGCTGGCGGCAGCCAGCGCGTGCAGCTTGATGGCCGCACTTTGGACGTCAAGATTCCAGTGGGTATCCGCGTCGGGCAGGTGATCCGCTTGGGCGGCCAAGCGCCCGGTGGTGGCGACCTTTTGTTGGAAGTCGACTACGCGCCACATGCGCAGTTCGAAGTCGATGGCCGCAACATCGTGCACATCCTCTCCTTGGCGCCCTGGGATGCTGTTCTGGGCACGACAGTCACCGTACCCACCTTGGGCGGGCCGGTGGAGTTGAAGATTCCCAAGGACTCTGACGCAGGCAAAAAACTGCGATTGAAGGGCAGGGGTTTGCCCGGTTCCCCGGCGGGCGACCAGATCGTGGAGATTGAAATCACCGCCCCCAAGCCCGAGAACGAAGCGCAACGCTCACTCTACCGGCAGATGGCCTTGGCCTTTGGTGGTGTGGTCTGAAACGACAAAGCCCCGCATCGCGGGGCTTTGTGATTGAAGCCTGCTGCCTGCGAGCGGCTTAGCCGCCAATGGCGCTCTGGATGGCTTCGGTCAACTGCGCGTCGGTAAACGGCTTGGTGATGTACGCCTTGGCACCTTGGCGCATGCCCCACACCTTGTCCGTTTCCTGATCCTTGGTCGTGACCAGAATGATCGGGATATGGCCGGTTTCGGGGTCTTTCGAAATGGCACGCGTGGCTTGGAAGCCGTTGAGATTGGGCATGACCACGTCCATCAAGATGAGGTCGGGTTTCTGTGCCTTCGCAACTTCAACGCCGCTTGCGCCGTCTTCGGCCGTGATTGCCTCGTGGCCAAGCTTCTCGACGATGCGCTTCATGCTGACGAGCTGCGAAGGCGAGTCGTCGACGATCAGGATACGTGCCATGGAAATCTCCGGTGATTCTCTGCCGATTGTATGCGTGACTGTGCCCTCTTGGGCAAGACCGGCGTCACAAGCGCACCAGAGTCCGCCCGAAAGATCCGCCTGAAAGCATGTCGGCGAACACGGCAGGCAGGCCTTCCAGCCCTGTTTCTCGGGTCGCGATGGTGTCCAGATGGGCGGGCTTCCATTCCGACGAAAGGCGCCGCCATACCTCGTCACGCAGGTCACGTGCCGTGCCCGCCGAGGCCACGCCCAGCAAAGACACCCCGCGAATAATGAAGGGCATGACGGTGGTCGCTAGTTCGTGCGTTGCAACAAGGCCTGCCGTTGCCACATTGCCGTAGGGCGCTGTTTGAGCCAGTAGGCTGGCCAGCATGCTGCCGCCTACGTTATCGAGACCGCCGCCGAAGCGTGTGGATTCCATCGGGCGTGTGGTGATTAGTGCGTCGCGTCCGAGCACCTCCGTGGCCCCAAGGGCGCGCAGCCAATCCGCATGGTGCGCTTTGCCACTGACTGCGTGCACCGCGTAACCCGCTTTGCTGAAGATCGCGACCGCCAGGCTCCCTACGCCCCCGGTGGCGCCGGTGACGGCCAACGGCCCCAGCGACGGAGTCTGTCGATTGTCTTGCATACGAAGGAGAGCAAGGCCCGCGGTGAATCCGGCGGTACCCAAAATCATGCTGTCGCGCAGACTCAGGTCTTTCGGCACGTGAACAGCCCACGCCGATTCCAAGCGCGCATAAGCGCTGTAGCCGCCGTCGCGGGTTTCGGACAGGCCAGACCCGGTGCACAACACGGCGTCGCCTTCCTTGAACGCGGAATCGCGGCTCTGCACCACGTGGCCGGCCACATCGATGCCGCCCACCAGCGGGAAGCGGCGCAGGATCTTGCCTTCGCCGGTGCCCGCGAGCGCGTCCTTGTAGTTCACCGAGGAGTAGGCAGTCTTGATGACGATTTCGCCGGGCGATAGATCGTCGACGGCGATGGCTTCGATGCCGGCGCGGTAGCCGGCGGCGTCGCTGTGAATGCGGAAGGCGGGAAAAGTTTGCGGGATCATCGGGACTCGGAAATTCTCAGGGGGTGCGGCGCATCAGCACAATGCCGGACATTCGGCGGCCTGCCTCGCGACGTGCTGCAGGTTGGAGAAGCGACATCAAGCGCCAAAGCCAAGCGCGCTTCATGGTGCGCTTCAAGCGAAAGCTCTCAACCCAACTGGAGCGGAACTCGGCTTCTTTCCAGCCGTGTTTCTCGAAGAACGCCGTGCCATCAGCGGGGCCGAACAGGAAGGGTGCACGGCCTTCCTTCAGCGTGGGTGCCCATTTTTTTGCCAGAAATTTGAGCAACAAAGGCGACGCTAGATCAGTGAGCCATGCACGTGCTTCTGGAATCGCAGCGAGCGCGTCAGCCAGCTGCGCCACGTCCCTGGGCTCAAGGTAAACAAGCAGTCCCTCGGTAATGACCAGGAGGGGCCCGCTGCCCGAAGCCTGCCGGAACACGCGTTCGCGTTCACTGGCTTCACGCAAGTCCGCCTCGAGAAACTCCACCCGGCAGCGCGGGGTCTCGGCGTCCATGGTTTCGCGGAAGTAACGCACCATGTCGGGGAAGTCGACGTGGATCCAGCGCAGGCGGGCGGGCAAATTCAAACGCCACGGGCGGGCATCCAGCCCTGCCGCCAGATTCAAGACGGTGGTGACGCCGCCAGCGACTTCGCGCAGCAGGATCTCGTCCATCACCGCGGTGCGAACGATCATCGGCCATGCAGTGTCGGCGCCATCGGGCATGGCCTTGACGATAGCCTCGCCGCGCTCGCCACCGAGCTTGCGTGCATACGGGTCGCGGAAGTGCGCGTCAGGGCGCTCACTTTCCATCGCGCGGTAAATCGCGACCCAGAGCGCCGTGTCAGAGACATTTCGGATGGGGTTGCTCATTGCGGCAGGCCTCCAGTGGACGATAGGCGCTGTTCAATCTCGAGAAACAGCAAGGGCACCCGAAGGTGCCCTTGGAGTATCGCCGATGTCATGGCGCGCTGGTTTAGTTGACCTTGTGGATCGCCCGCTTGTGCACAGCCATTGCCGCATCGTGCACGGCTTCCGACATGCTCGGATGCGCGTGGCAGATGCGCGCCAAGTCATCGGCCGAACCATGGAATTCCATGGTTAGCACGCCTTCGTGCACCAGCTCCGAAACATTCGCGCCCACCAAGTGCATGCCCAACACTTTGTCGGTTTCTTCGTGCGCAATCACCTTCACGAAGCCCGCCGGTTCGGCCATGGCGACCGCGCGGCCCACGGCCGCGAAGGGGAAGGTGCCGGTCTTGTAGGGCACGCCCTCGGCCTTGAGCTGCTCTTCGGTCTTGCCGACCCAAGCAATCTCCGGCTCGGTGTAGATGACCCACGGAATGGTGTCGAAGTTGACGTGGCCCGGCAGGCCGGCGATGAGTTCCGCCACCGCGATGCCTTCCTCGAAGCCCTTGTGCGCCAGCATCGGGCCGCGCACGCAGTCACCGACCGCCCAGACGCCTTCCACGCCGGTGTGGCAGTGGTCGTCGACGACGATCTGGCCGCGCTCATTGAGCTGCACGCCGGTGCCTTCGGCCAACAGGCCCTTGCTCGCGGCCTTGCGGCCGACGGCCACCAGCAGCTTGTCGAACACCAGCGTCTGCTCGCCGTTGGCGTCGGTGTAGCTCAGATGCACTTCGCCCTTCTTCACTTCCGTCTTGGTGCACTTGGCACCGAGGCGGATGTCGGGGCCCTGCTTGGTGAATTCCTTCTGCGCCACTTTCGCCACGTCGCGGTCGACCACGGCGAGGAAGTCCGTCAGGCCCTCCAGCACGGTGACCTTGGCGCCGAGGCGGCTCCACACGCTGCCGAGTTCGAGGCCGATCACGCCGGCACCGATCACGCCGAGGCGCTTCGGCACTTCGGTGAAATCGAGCGCGCCGACGTTGTCGACGATGTGGGTGCCGTCGAACTTCGCGAACGGCAGTTCGATAGAATCCGAACCCGCGGCGAGGATGATGTGCTTGCCTTCGAGGACGACTTCAGAACCATCGTGCTGTTTCACCAGCACCTTCTTGCCCGCCTGCAGCTGGCCGAAGCCGTAGAAGGCCGACACTTTGTTGGCCTTGAACAGCGCGGCGATGCCGCCGGTGAATTGCTTCACGATCTTGTCCTTGCGACCAATCATGGTCGGGATGTCGATCGCGGCGTTCGGCGCGCTGATGCCGTGCTCGCCGAAGATGTGGCCCATGTTCCACCACTGGCGCGAGCTGTCGAGCAGCGCCTTCGACGGAATGCAGCCAACGCGCAGGCAGGTGCCGCCGAGAGCGGGCTTGCCGTCTTTGCCGAGCGCAGCGTCGATGCAGGCGGTCTTCAGGCCGAGCTGCGCGGCGCGGATGGCCGCGTGGTAACCGGCCGGGCCGGCGCCCACGACGACGACGTCGAACTGTTGGATCTCGCTCATGAGGGGCTCCTTACAGGCCGAGCAGCATGCGGTGCGGGTTTTCCAGCTGGTTCTTGATGTCCACCAGGAACTGCACCGCGTCCTTGCCGTCGATGATGCGGTGGTCGTAGCTGAGCGCGATGTACATCATCGGCGCGATGACGACCTGGCCGTTCTCCGCGATCGGGCGATCCTTGATGGCGTGCATGCCGAGGATGGCGCTCTGCGGAGGGTTCACGATCGGCGTGCTCATCAGCGAACCGAAGGTGCCGCCGTTGGTGATGGTGAAGGTGCCGCCCTGCAGGTCATCGAGGCCCAGCTTGCCGTCGCGCGCCTTCTTGGCGTAGCCGGCGATGGCCGCTTCGACGTCGGCGAAGCCCATGCGCTCGACGTTGCGCAGCACGGGAGTAACGAGGCCCTTGTCCGTGGCAACAGCGATCGAGATGTCCGAGTAGCCGTGGTAGATCACATCGTCGCCGTCGACCGAGGCATTGACGATGGGGAAGCGCTGCAGCGCGTTGGCCGCGGCCTTGGCGAAGAAGCTCATGAAGCCGAGCTTGATGCCGTGCGTTTTCTCGAAGGCTTCGCCCTGCGCCTTACGCATGGCCATCACTTCGCGCAGGTTCACTTCGTTGAACGAGGTGAGCATGGCGATGGAGTTCTTCGATTCCATCATGCGTTCAGCGATGCGCTTGCGCATGCGGGTCATCGGGACGCGTTCTTCCGGACGCGCGCCGCCGCCCTTCGAGAAGTTCACCAAGTCTTCCTTGGTGACCATGCCGCGGCGGCCCGTACCAGCCACGTCGGCCGGATTGATGCCGTTCTGCGCGGCGAAGAATGCGGCACCCGGCGGAATGGCTGCTTCGGTCTTCGCGGCGGGCGCAGGTGCTGCAGCCTTCGCAGGAGTGGCTGCAGGAGCGGCGGGAGCGGCCGCAGGCGCGGCTGCTGCAGGCGCGGCAGCGGCAACGGCGCCTTCCTCAACCACGATGAGCAGTTGGTCGGAATTGACGGTATCGCCAACCTTGACCTTCAGTTCCTTGATGACGCCGTCCACGGTGGACGGAACTTCAAGCACCACTTTGTCGGTCTCAAGATCGACCAGGTTTTCGTCGCGGCGGACGGTATCGCCCACTTTCTTGTGCAGCGCGGCGATAACGGCGTCGGAGACGGATTCGGGCAGCGGCGGAACCTTGATTTCAGTGGCCATGTTGGGCGTTCTCGGTCGTGAGTCGGGGTCGCTGGGAGTAAGGATTATTCGGCTACCGCAAGCACTTGCGGACCGACGAGTGCGGCTTCGAGCAAAGCTGCTTGCTCGACATTGTGTTGGCTGAGGTGGCCGCAAGCCGGCGCGGCGGAGCGTGCGCGACCGGCGTAGCTCAGGGTTTGTCCCTTCGCCAAGCAGGCTTCGACGTGGTGGCGGATCTGATACCAGGCACCTTGGTTCTGCGGCTCTTCCTGACACCAGATGACTTCGGCGGCTTTGCCGAAGCGCTTGAGTTCGGCGGTCAGTTCGTTGCGCGGGAAGGGGTAGAGCTGTTCCACGCGAACGATGGCCACATCGGTGAGGCCGCGCTTCTCTGCGTCCTCGACCAAGTCGTAGTAGACCTTGCCGCCGCACACCACGACGCGCTTGGCCTTCTTCGCGTCTTTGGCCGTGCTGTCGGGGATGAGGGTTTGGAAGCCACCCTTGGCGAGGTCGTCCAGCGTGCTCACCGAAAGCTTGTGGCGCAGCATCGACTTCGGCGTCATCACCACCAGCGGCTTGCGCGTGCCGCGCAGCATCTGGCGGCGCAGCATGTGGAAGCTCTGTGCCGGCGTGGTGGGCGTAACCACCGAGATGTTGTGGTGTGCGCAGAGCTGCAGGAAGCGCTCGAGGCGCGCCGAGCTGTGCTCAGGGCCTTGGCCTTCATATCCGTGCGGCAAGAACAACACGAGACCGCACAGGCGGCCCCACTTGGCTTCGCCCGAGGTGATGAACTGGTCGATCACCACTTGCGCGCCGTTGGCGAAATCGCCGAACTGGCCTTCCCAAATGTTGAGCGTGGTGGGCTCGGCCGTGCTGTAGCCAAACTCAAAGGCCATGACGGCTTCTTCGCTCAGCAAGGAGTCGATGACCACTGCGTGTTCCGGGTTCGAGACCAGCTCGCGCAGCGGCATGATGGCTTCGCCGGTGTTTTGCTCGTGCTGAACGGCATGGCGATGGAAGAAGGTGCCGCGGCCGGCGTCTTGGCCGACCAAACGCAGCTTGAAGCCTTCCTGCAGCAGGGTGGCGTAGGCCAGGTTCTCAGCGAAGCCCCAATCCATCGGAAGTTCGCCGGCCACCATCTTGCGACGATCTTCGTAGATCTTCGCGACGCGCGGGTGCAGCTTGCGGCTGTCTGGCACGGCGTTGATCTGCGTCGCCAAACTGTCCAGCGTTTTGCGCGCAACGGCAGTTTTCACTTCGTCGTTGAGCGAGCCCTTGAAGTAGGGCGACCAATCCACGCTCACGCTGTCCTTGGCAGCGGTGGTGACATCGGCAGTGACTTCGCCCTTGTCCAACTTGGCGCGATAGTCGTCGACCAGCGCTTTCACTGCGTCTTGGCTCAGCGTTCCGGAATCCACCAAACGGTTGGCGTACAGCTCGCGCGTCGTCTTGCGAGCGCGGATGTTCTGGTACATCAAGGGCTGCGTTGCGGCCGGCTCGTCGGCTTCGTTGTGGCCATGACGGCGGTAGCACACGAGGTCGATGACGATGTCGCGCTTGAACTCTTGGCGGAAATCAAAGGCCAGCTGCGCACAGAACGCCACAGCTTCCGGGTCGTCGCCGTTCACGTGCAGAACCGGTGCGCCAACGATCTTGGCCGGGTCGGTGCAGTACAGCGTGGAGCGCGTGTCGTCCGGGCGGCTGGTGGTAAAGCCAACCTGATTGTTGATGACGATATGCACCGTACCGCCGACCGCGAAGCCGCGGGCCTGCGACATCTGGAACAACTCCATGATCACGCCCTGACCGGCGAAGGCCGAGTCGCCGTGAATCAGCACAGGCAGCACCTGGCCGCGATCTTTGTCGTCGCGACGCATCTGACGCGCACGCACCGAACCCGCGACCACGGGGTTCACGATTTCAAGATGCGAAGGGTTGAAGGCCAGCGCGATGTGCACCGGGCCGCCGGGCGTGGCGATTTCCGCGGAGAAACCCATGTGGTACTTCACGTCGCCGGAGTGGCCCGGATCGTCGTGGTGGTCGAAGCGGCCCTCAAACTCGGCGAAGAGTTTGGACGGCGGCTTGCCCAAGGTATTCACCAGCACGTTCAAACGGCCGCGATGGGCCATGCCCACGACCATGTCCTTGACGCCTTGGCTGCCCGCGCGACGCACCAGGACATCCATAGCGGGAATCAGGCTGTCGCCGCCTTCCAGCGAGAAACGCTTCTGCCCCACGTACTTCGTGTGCAGGTAGCGCTCCAAGCCTTCCGCGGCGGTAGTGCGTTCCAAAATGCGCAGCTTCTCGTCTTTGCTGAAACCGAACTGCCCAGCAGCCTTCTCCAGGCGCTCCTGCATCCAG
Source organism: Lysobacteraceae bacterium (assembly GCA_027483045.1). Lineage (GTDB taxonomy): Bacteria > Pseudomonadota > Gammaproteobacteria > Xanthomonadales > Xanthomonadaceae > Silanimonas. The sequence continues at coordinate 984 of JAIXVL010000292.1, read as the reverse complement.
TGGCGTTGACGGGCATCGCTGATGTGCATGAATTCGGCGCCGATGACGCCTGAATACGTGATCTTCAGTTTGGCCATCAGGTCCTTCAGCTTCATCTTGGTCGGACCAAAGAAGCTGTTAACCGCGAATTCGGTATCGAGATCCGATTTGCCCACGCCATGGAACTCGAGTTCCAGATCCGGCGCTTCGGGCTTGCCCGACATGCCCAAAGGATCGAGTTCGGCGGCGAGATGCCCGCGCGAGCGATAGGCCGTAATCAGCTTGCTGACGGCCATCTGCTTTTTGGCCGATTCCTCGTCGATGCCGCCGCCCAAGCCCTTGGCCGCCAACATACCGGCGATCTGCACACGCGCCATGGCGTCGGAGTGCGGCACGTCGCCCTGTCCGCCCATTCCGGCGAAGTAGGTCTGCCATTTCGCATCGACCGATGCCGGGTCGCGCAGGTACTGCTCGTAGAGGTCCTCGATGAACCCGGCGTTGCCGCCGGAGAGTTGCGAGGTCTGGGCGAACTTCTTGATCAGGCTGTCCACGGCGGTCGATGCGTCCGAATGGTGTGCAAGTGCTTGATGGGAAAGGCCTGCGGGCTGTAGCACCGCAGCGGGCCGCGGGATTATAGACCTTCACGGGTCGCTAGGGGTTGACGAATGCGTTGTGTATCAGTGTAGTGATACACATGAACTCTTTGCACTTCATGATTAGTGCCTCGTCGGCCGACCCCATTTATCGCCAAATCGCCGATCAGGTGCGGCGTTTTGTGGCCGCAGGGCAGTTGCGCGTGGGCGAAGGGTTGCCTTCGGTGCGTGAGCTGGCGAGCCATCATGCAATCAACCCCATGACCGTCAGTCGCGCCTACAACTTGCTTGAGATAGAGGGCGTACTTGAGCGACGTCGTGGTGTTGGCATGGTGGTGGCTGCGGCGCGTTCTGCGGGGCTCACGGCGGAAGAGCGAATGCGGCTGCTGGAGGCGCGCTTGCGCGATGTGAT
>JAIXVL010000061.1 GCA_027483045.1 Lysobacteraceae bacterium | reverse complement strand
GCCCTTTCGCCGATACGCCGGTGTTGATGACTGGGAAGGACGCAGTGAAATGCGCCCATTTCGCGACGAATAACCTATGGGAGGTTCCGCTTCAAGCGCAGCTCCCCACCGATTTTCTTGAGCGCGTTGCTCTTCATCTGCAGGCCCCGGTGCGCTATGTCACACCCTGAATTCATCGTTGCCATTCCCGCGCGTTTTTCCGCGTCGCGCCTGCCTGGCAAACCGCTGCGGCTCCTGAGCGGCCAGCCGATTGTTCGTCATGTGGTGCATCGTGCATTGGCGGCGGGTGCGGCTTCAGTGGTTCTTGCCACTGACGACGCACGAATTGCGGCAGCGGTCGAAGATCTTCCCGTGCGCATTTGCATGACGCGAAGCGATCACCCTTCGGGCACGGATCGTTTGGCGGAGTGCGCGGAACAATGCGGCTGGGATCCTCAAGCCATCATCGTCAACCTGCAGGGCGATGAGCCCTTTGCACCCGTTGAGGCTCTACTGGCGGTCGCGACCGCGTTGTCGAGTTCCCGCGCACCTATGGCGACTTTGGCTACGCCCATTACCGACGCCGAAACTCTGTTCGACCCCAACGCCGTGAAGGTGGTGCTCGCCAGCAATGGGCATGCGCTTTACTTCAGCCGAGCCCCCATTCCGTGGCACCGCGACCGTTATGCACTTGATCGCGTCTCGATGCCCGAGCCGCCCTGTCTGCGTCACATCGGCCTGTACGCGTATCGCGCTGGCTTCCTACAGGCATTCAAACAACTGCCGGTCGGCCGCTTGGAACAATTGGAGTGTCTGGAGCAGCTTCGCGTGCTGGAAGCCGGGCACCAAATCGCGGTCGCCCTCAGTCCGGTGCCTTTTCCTCCGGGCATCGACACTGAACACGATCTGGCGCGTGCCGAAGCGGCGCTGGTCGCCGCATAATCCCGTTCTATCTCCTTAGGGTGTTTCTGCATGGCTCTGAAACTTGCGCCTGAACTGGACCCCGGCCTGTCGTGGATGAACGTCCCGCCGTTGCGTCTTGCGGCGATGCGTGGTCACCCGGTGGTACTCCTGTTCTGGAACTCCAGTTCGGCGCATTGCCACAACGCTTTGCAGTCGATGGCTCAGCTGGCTTCGCGCTTTCGTGGCTCGGTGTCCTTCATTGCCGTGCACGTGCCGAAGTTTGATTTCGAGCGAGACGGCACCAGTGCCTTGGAAGTGATGCACCGCAAGGGCGCGGCAATGCCTTTGGTCAACGATGCTGACTGGGTGGCATGGCAGCACTACGAGGTCAGCGCTTGGCCCACCGCAGTCTTGATTGATCCCGATGGCAGGATTCGCCAAAGCTTTGTGGGCGATCGCGAGATCGATGGCATGGCGAGCACCCTCGATGCACTGGGTGACGAGTACTTCGGTCGATCGGGCGGCATCGCCGAATCGCCGCGCCTGAGCGCGCCTACTGAGCATCGCGCGCTCAGTGGCCCAGGAGGGCTCGCGGTTAGCGCCAACCGGCTGTTCGTAGCCGACACAGGGCACCATCGCATTCTTGAATGCACGCATGACGGTCGAGTTTTGCGCCGCATCGGCAATGGCACTCGTGACTTCGTCGATGGCTTGGCCGACACCGCGGGTTTCAACAATCCGCGTGGCTTGCTCTTGTCGCAGGACAGGCTTTATGTCGCCGACTCTGGCAACCATGCCTTGCGCCGTATCGACACACGTACTGGTGAGGTCGATACGCTCATCGGTTCCGGTCGTTTCGGTGACCCGGTGCCCGGCGGTCTTCGGCAGGCTTCCGAGTCGCCACTGGATCGTCCCTTGGGCTTGGCTGTTCTGGACAACGCCATCTTCATCAGCAATGCCTCGGGACATCAGGTGTGGGCCTTTGAAATGGGCACGCGCCAACTTCGGCGCCTGAGTGGCGCGGGCACCTTGGGTACAGACGATGGCGCTGCTGAGGTCGCGACGTTCGCGCAACCCATGGGTCTTGCGGTGGTGGGCGATCAGCTCTTCGTCGCCGATGCGGCCTCCTCAGCGCTTCGCAGTATTCGCCTCGCGGATGGCAGCGCGCGTACCGTCTTCGGTCGCGGGCTGTTTGAATTCGGCTTGAAGGATGGCGGTGCTCGCCAAGCGCAAATGCAATCCCCCACAGCGTTGGCGCCGATTGGAGGCAACCAAGGCCTATGGATTGCGGATTCGGGGAACGGCGCTTTGCGCAAGTTCCTCCTGCGCAACCAGGCACTTTCTACCGTGTCGCTGCCGGCTGGGCTGAAGCAACCCGTCGCACTGGCCTCTTGGCAGAACCAAGTTTGGATATCCGATGCCGCCACGCACTTGGTTTGGCGCTACGACGCGGACTCCGGTGAGTTGCACCGTTTACCCGTAGGCGAATGAGCGGAGAAGAGACAGCGCCACCAGTGCCGCCCTTTGATGGTCGGGCCTTCTCTCGGGGGCTCACCTCGGCGCCGGGCGTGTACCGCATGTTCTCGTCTGATGAGCGTGTCCTTTACGTGGGTAAAGCGGCCTCGCTCAAGAAGCGTGTGGGCAGCTACTTCAGCAAACAGCACGGGCCCCGCATCGGCATGATGGTGGCGCAGATTGCGCGCATCGAGATTACGGCCACGCGCACAGCCAGCGAGGCTTTGTTGCTCGAGAACCAACTCATCAAGGCCTTGAAGCCACGCTTCAACATCTTGATGCGCGATGACAAAAGCTACCCTTCAGTCTTGCTGACGCAAGAGGAATGGCCAAGGCTAGCCTTCCATCGCGGGCCGCGCGCGAAGGCGGGGCGCTACTTTGGTCCGTTCACCGGTGTGCTTGCGGTGCGCGAGACCATGGACTTGATGTTCAAGTTGTTTCGTCTGCGCAGTTGCGAGGACAGCGTTTTTCGCAACCGCACTCGGCCATGTTTGCAATATCAGATTGGACGTTGCACCGCACCTTGCGTGGGTTTGGTTTCGCCGCCTGAGTACGCGGATTCCGTGCGTCGTGTGAGTCTGTTTCTCGACGGGCGCAGCGACGAAGTCATGGGCGAACTCGGTAGCGCGATGGAAAGCGCGAGCGCTGCACTCGAGTTCGAAAGGGCCGCCGCCTTGCGCGATCAGATCGCAGCCATCCGCCGCGTACAAGCGCGCCAGTACGTGGATGGCGATCGTGCGGACTTGGATGTCTTGGCTTGCGTGCAGCAGGCGGGTGTGGCCTGCATCCTGCTCTTGTCGTTCCGCGCGGGGATGAATCTGGGTACGCATGCGCACACGCTCAGAGTGGATCGCGATGTGTCTGAAGGCGAGGTTCTCGAAGCGTTCATCGCCCAGCATTACGCCGAGCGCAAGCCGGCGCGCGAGATCATCACCAGCCATGCCATTGATGATGCGGAGGTGCTGGAAGCGGCGCTAGCTCAGCAAGCTGGCCACGGGGTGGAGATCAAGAGCAGCGTGCGCGGTGAGCGCGCTCGCTATCTTGAGCTGGCGCTGCGAAATGCCGCCTTG
>JAIXVL010000308.1 GCA_027483045.1 Lysobacteraceae bacterium | reverse complement strand
GATGGGGTTGACCTTGTGCGGCATGGTGGAGCTGCCGACTTCGCCTTCTTTCAAGCGCTGCTTGAAGTAGCCCAGCGACACATAGCCCCAGATGTCGCGCGAGAGATCGATGAGGATGGTGTTGGCGCGGCGCAGGGCATCGCCCAATTCGGCCACGCAGTCATGCGGCTCGATCTGCGTGGTGTAGGGATTGAAGTCGAGCTTCAAACCTTCCACAAACCCTTGGGCGAGCTGGGGCCAATTCACGGCCGGATACGCCGCCACATGCGCGTTGTAGTTGCCCACTGCACCGTTGATCTTGCCGCTGAGCTGCACCGCCACCAGTTGGGCACGTTGGCGACGCAAGCGCGCCACCACATTGGCCATCTCCTTGCCGAGCGTGGTGGGCGAGGCCGTCTGGCCGTGAGTTCGCGACAGCATGGGCAGCTCGGCATGCGCATGGGACATCGCGGCCAAGGCGCTGATCACGGCGTCGAGGGCCGGCAGCATCACGGCATCGCGGCCCTCAGCAAGCATCAACGCATAGCTCAGATTGTTGATGTCTTCCGAGGTGCAGGCGAAATGCACGAATTCTTTGGCCGGGGCGAGTTCAGCATCCGCTTCGAGCTTCTGCTTCAGGTAGTACTCCACCGCTTTCACGTCGTGATTGGTGGTGCGTTCGATGGCCTTGACCTTCTCGGCTTCTTCCACCGTGAAGCGCGCCACGATCTCGCGGAGCCGCTGCGTTTGCGCGGCGCTGAACTGCGGCAACTCAGGGATGCCCGTTTCGTTCGCCAGCGCGATCAGCCATTCCACTTCCACCGTGATGCGGGCCTTGATCAAGCCGTACTCGGAGAAAATGGGGCGAAGGGCATCTACTTTGCCGGCGTAACGGCCGTCGAGCGGGGAAAGGGCGGTCAGAGCGTGGGGCATGGCGGCCAAAAAGGGGTGTAGCGCGAACCGGTCGCGGAAGCCGCGCATTGTACCCGCGCGGGGAGGCTCGGCCCCGGCGCTATGCTGGGCGTGTCCCCCACGTTGGAGCCTGCCATGAGCCCTTCCACCCGCATCGAACGCGACAGCATGGGCGAGCTGGCAGTGCCTTCGGGCGCGCTGTGGGGCGCGCAGACTCAGCGTGCCGTCGACAACTTCCCGATCTCGGGCTGGCGCATGCCGCGCGGCTTCCTTCGTGCGCTTGGCCTGATCAAGGCGGCGGCAGCCGATGCCAACGCGGGTTTGGGCTTGCTCGACGTCGCTCGAGGCGAGGCGATTGCTGCGGGCGCGCGCAAAGTGGCCAGTGGTGAGTTCGATGCCGAGTTCCCTGTCGATGTGTTCCAGACGGGCTCGGGCACATCGAGCAACATGAATGCCAACGAGGTGATTGCGCATGTGGCGCACAGCTTGGGCGGCATGGCCGTGCACCCGAATGACCACGTCAATCTGGGCCAGAGTTCGAACGACGTCGTGCCCACTGCGATTCAAGTGGGGGCCAGCCTGTTGCTGCACGAGCAGTTGCTGCCCTCTCTCAAGCACCTCCGTGAAGCCATCGAGCGCCGCGCCCATGAGCATCTCGGCACGGTCAAAACCGGGCGGACCCACCTGATGGACGCCATGCCCGTGACCTTGGCGCAGGAATTGTTCACTTGGGCCAGCCAAGTGGGTCATGGCGCGGATCGCTTGATCGATACCGACCGCCGATTGCGCAAACTGCCGCTCGGCGGGACCGCGGTAGGCACCGGCATTAACGCGCACCCCGATTTCGCTTCAAGAGCCATCGCTTTGCTGGCGCAGTCCACTGGCGTGGCATTTACGCCAGCCGCAAACCCTTTCGAAGGCATCGCCACGCAGGATGTGGCGGTGGAACTTTCGGGCCAGCTCAACACGCTGGCAGTGAGTTTGATGAAGATCAGTAACGACCTGCGCTGGATGAACTCGGGCCCACTCGCAGGCTTGGGCGAGATCGAACTGCCCGCGCTACAGCCGGGCAGTTCCATCATGCCGGGCAAGGTCAATCCGGTGATTCCCGAAGCGGTCGCGATGGTGTGCGCCCAAGTGATGGGCCAGCACGCCACCATTTCGGTTGCAGGGCAGAGCGGCAATTTTCAGTTGAACGTGATGCTGCCAGTGATTGCGCACAATCTGCTGTGGAGCATCGAACTTCTCGCCAATGCCGCAACGCTACTGGCCGACAAAGCCATCGCCGGCTTTCGTGTGCGCACCGAAACACTGGACGAGGCTTTGGCCCGCAATCCGATTCTCGTAACCGCGTTGAATCCGCTTATCGGTTACGAAAAGGCCGCCGCCATTGCGAAGAAAGCCTACGCGCAAGGCCGACCAGTCCTTGATGTAGCCGTTGAAGAAACCGGCTTGAACCGCGAGGTTCTGGCAGCAGCGCTGAACCCCTTGGCGCTGACCAAAGGCGGGATTGTGGAAGGCTTGGCAGGCGGAGGATGAGGCAAAAAAATCCCAACCGAGGGTTGGGATTTTTCTTTGGATGGTGGAGGTGGGGGGAGTTGAACCCCCGTCCGAGAGCACGCCATCTCCGGCACTACATGCTTAGCTCGTTGTTGGTTCTCGTACGACGGCAACACAACGTGCGAGGCACACCGTCGTCCACACCCGCTAAGTTCACTTCTGGTTGGCGGGTCGCCGCCGGAAGCTGTTCCGTGATAATGACCCTACATCCACGAGCACGGGCACAAGTGGGTTCGGGGCTTACGCCTTAAGCGGCGAGAGCGTAGTTGTCGTCGTTGGCAACTATGATTTGCAGCTGGATTAACGAGGAAAGCTACCCCCTCGGCATGCACCAGTCGACTTTGCAACCCCCGTCGAAGCCAGGACACCCCCGGAAACGGAAATCGTTACATCTACCGACCCGAGCAGTATGGGGCCGGCACCTTCGCGTCACAAGGACAGCGTCAGCGCGCGTTTAGGCGTCGCGGTTGTGCCGACGCATTACGCGCTGCTTGTCGCGTTGCCAATCCTTGTCTTTGCTGGCTTGCCGCTTGTCGTGCGCCTGCTTGCCCTTGGCCAAGGCCAATTCCAGCTTCACCTTGTTGGCCTTCCAATAAACGGCCGTGGGGATGAGGGTGTAGCCCTCGCGCTCGATATAGCCCACCAACTTGTCGATCTCGTGGCGGTGCATCAGCAACTTGCGCGTTCGGCGGTCGTCGGCGATCACGTGCGTCGAGGCTTGAATGAGCGGCGTGATTTGCGCGCCGAACAGAAAAATCTCGCCGCCCTTCACTAAGGCGTAGGCATCGCCCATGTTCATGCGCCCAGCGCGGATCGACTTCAGCTCCCAGCCCTGCAGCGAAATGCCGGCTTCGTAGCGGTCTTCCAAATGGTAGTCGTGCCGCGCGCTTCGGTTCAGCGCGATGGTGCGATTCCCGGATTGGGTATCCTTCTTGTCTTTCTTGCTTGCCAGAGCCCGATATTCTCGCAAGGGCCGCACCCGCCAATGACCCGAATTCAGCGCCACGCCCTCGTCATGCATTCCGCCAAGCGCATGTATGGCTTGGTCAATGATGTGGCGTCCTACCCGCGCTGGTTCACATGGTGTGAGTCTTCAGCCGTGTTGGAAGAGTCGGATGCCCACATGCTGGCGCGGCTTGACCTACGCGTTGCGGGCCTTCGTACGCACTTCACGACACGCAATCGGCTTTCTTCACCCCTGCGAATCGACTTGCAGCTCGTTGACGGCCCCTTCAAGCAGTTGGAAGGGGCGTGGACCTTCCATGCATTGGACGAAGACGCCTGCAAAGTGGGGCTTAGCTTGGATTTCGAAGTGGCGGGAGCGTTCTTAGGCGGCGCGCTTGCTCTGGGCTTTCAGGGCTTGGCCGATCGACTGGTCGATGATTTCTGCCGAATCGCGAACACCGCCGATCGCGCTGCCGAATGAACCAGCCTCCGACAACGGAAGCTGAGCTGCGCATCGAGCTGATTTGGGCGCAGTCGGCACGCGCCTGGCGCTTGATGCTTCAGCTGCCTGCTGGCAGCACGGTGGCAGTCGCCATGGACGAACTGGCCAAGAATGCAGAAGGCTGGCCCGACGCGGCGATGCGCCCGGCGGGCTGGGCGGTGTTTGGTCGCGAAGTCAGCGCTGAAACCATCTTGCGCGATGGCGACCGACTGGAACTTCTGCGCGCCTTGCCCTCAGACCCGAAGTTGGCTCGGCGGGCAAGGGCAGAAGTGACGGGCCAGAAGGGCCCGAAGCGGCGTTAGCGGCCGCCGCGACGCTGCTTGTCTTTGTCCTTGGCCAGATTGGGGCCAAAGCTTTGCACGACCTCGGAGGCCAGAGCCGCGTCGGCTTCCGGGAAGTACTCGCCTTCCCAACGGGTCAGGCTGTCGCCTTCGAAATGGGCGGTAAAGATCTTGATGACGGCATCGCCGTGGCCGCGGCGTTCGCTGGACACGTAGTCCCAGCGATTCTGGCGGAACGGGTCGGCGACCGAAGGCGAGCCCAGCAACACAAACACTTGGCGCTTGCTCATGCCGGCTTGCAGCTGCTCAACGTTCTTCTGTTCCAGCAAGTTGCCCTGAAAGATCGGCTGGCGGTAAAGGCAGCCAGACAGCAGGACGGGGGCGGCAAACGCGAGGGCAAGGACAAGGCGGCGCATGGGGACTCAACAAGGCGAAAACATGCCGATGATACACTCCCGCCGGTAATGCGCCGCAGCCCCGGCGCTGTCATTCAGGAGCGCGCGAGGAATGCCCATGGAATCCCGGGACCTTCGAAAAGTAGGCCTCAAAGTCACCATCCCCCGGATGCGGATTCTCGACATTCTCGAGAAGCAGGCGTCGGCCAAGCACATGACGGCCGAGGACATTTACCGCGTTTTGCTCGACAAGGGCGATGACATTGGTTTGGCCACGGTGTACCGCGTGCTCACCCAATTTGAAGCCGCTGGCTTGGTTTTGAAGCACAACTTCGAGGGCGGTCAGGCCGTCTATGAGTTGAATCAAGGCGAGCACCACGACCACATGGTCGACCTCGATACCGGCAAGGTCATCGAATTCCACAGCGACGAAATCGAGAAGCTGCAACACGCCATCGCCGCGAAGCACGGGTTCGAGATTGAAGATCACGCCTTGGTGCTTTACGTGCGCAAGAAGCGCCGCTGAAGCCGGAAGGCTTAGCTCTTTCGCGCCTTCTCGAGCATTTGCCGCGCGCTGGTTCGTATTGCTGCGGTGATGTCGAT
>JAIXVL010000026.1 GCA_027483045.1 Lysobacteraceae bacterium | reverse complement strand
CCTTCCCACGCTTTTGGTCCGTGTCGACAACACCACCTACGCGCTGCCGCTTTCGCGTGTGGTCGAAGTGCTGCCGATGCCGAAGGCCAAGCCCGACTATGTGGATGGCCTGCCCGTCCTGGATTTGCGTTCCAGCACCCTGCCCTTGGTTTGGCTACGCGCTTGGCTGCGATTGCCGCCCAACACCAGCGGTGGCGAAGTCATCGTGGTTCTGCAAACCGGCGAGTTCCGTTTTGGCTTGGTGGTGGATCAAGTGCGCGGTCGCGAGGAAGTCGTCATCAAGGCACTGCCCAAGCGCGTGCGCGGCTTGGCCGGCTACGCAGGTGCCACGCTGATTGGCGACGGCACGCTGGCGCTCATTCTCGATGTCGATGGCATCCAGCGCAGTGTGACCAGCGGCAACAGCCGGCTGAAGCGAGCCTAATCGATGGATATCCTCAGCATTACCGGCTTGGTGCTTGGCTTGATCGCCCTGTTGGGCGGCAGTGTGGCCAAAGGCGCTGGGCTGGGCGCGCTGTGGAACTTCGCGGCATTTCTCATCGTCATCGTCGGCACGCTCGGTTCGGTGCTGCTGCAAAGCGGCATGCCGTCGTTCAAGCGCGCCATGCAGATTTTCCGCTGGGTCGTGCAGCCGCCACCCAACAACCGCAAGAAGCTGATCGCGCAGGTCGTGGACTGGGCGGGCACAGCGCGCAAGCAAGGCTTGCTGGGGCTCGAGGCCCAGGTGGCGCGACAACCCGACAAATTCGTGGCCAAGGGTTTGCAAATGTTGGTGGACGGCGTGGAGCCCGACACCATTCGGCACATGCTTGAAATCGAGATCGAAGCCGAAGAGCACGCCGATAACTTGGCCGCAAAAGTTTTTGAAGCTGCCGGCATCTACGCGCCCACTTTGGGCATTGTGGGCGCGGTCTTGGGCTTGATGGCAGTGATGAAAAACCTTGCCGATCCTTCGAAGCTCGGCGGCGGCATCGCGGCCGCGTTCACGGCCACCATCTACGGCATTGCCTCGGCGAACTGCTTCTTTCTGCCAGTCGCCAATAAGCTGAAAGCCATCATTCGCCACCGCACCGGTGATCGCGAGCTTGTCCTCGAGGGTCTGGTCTCGATTGCGCAAGGCGAAAACCCGCGCAACATCGAAGCCCGCCTCGGCGGCTTCCTGCACTAGGGCCTGATCATGGCCCGCAAAGTGCGGCACGAAGAACATGCCAACCACGAGGCTTGGGCCATTCCCTATGGCGATCTGGTCACGCTGCTGCTCGCTTTTTTCGTAGTGATGTACGCGCTGTCCACCCTCAACGAGGGCAAGTACCGCGTTATGTCGGACTCCTTGAAAGCGGCGTTCGAGGGCAGGCCCAGCGCCATCAATCCGATCCAAGTGGGTGAGCCCACCGTGGCCAACTCGGTCGGACCACCCACGATGTTCACGACGCCGAGCGGCGAGTCCTTGGTGAACCTCACCGATCGCCTGCGTGCCGATGCGCCCATCACGCCCATCGAGCAAATGCAGTTGTTTGAAGCAGCAGCGCAGGCGCAGCAGCAACTGGATGCCATTCAGAAGCAGGTGGAGCGCGCACTTGGCCCGCTGATCATGTCGGATCAGGTCACCGTGAGCCGCGAGGGTCTGTGGCTGGAAGTGAACATTCGCTCCGACGTGCTGTTTGCCTCGGGCTCGGCTTCGCTCTCCACCGAAGCGCGCGAGATCGTGGGGCAGTTGGCGGGTGTACTGCGCGAGTTGCCCAATGAAGTGCGCATCGAGGGCCACACCGACAACCAGCCCATCCGCAGTGCGATTTTCCCTTCTAACTGGGAGCTCTCGGCGGCGCGCGCCGCCAGTGTGATCAGCCTGCTAGAGCTCCGTGGTGTCGACCCGCGGCGTATGGCCGTGATTGGCTACGGCGACAAGCGCCCCGTGGCCGACAACTTGAGTGTGGAAGGGCGGTCGGCCAATCGTCGTGTGATGTTGGTGATTCTGGCCACGCCCGGCGTGAGTCAAGAAAACGCCGCGGCGGCCGTTGAAGCCACTGTGCCGCCGGTGCAGCAAGAGGAAGTGCGTTGATGCAGGTCTGGGCCATTGCCAACCAAAAAGGCGGGGTGGGGAAAACCACCACCACGCTGATGCTGGGCCGCCTTCTGGCGGCGCGCGGCATGCGCGTGCTTTTGGCCGACTTGGATCCGCACGCGTCCCTGACCCGCGCTTTTGCCGTGCCGGCAGAGCCTTCCCCGCCGGGCACGCTCGATCTCTTCGAAACACCGCCCAAAGCCGTGGCCGAAGTCGTTCGCGATACACCCATCAAGGGCGTGCGCCTTTTGCCCGCGCAGGCTGGCATGGCCACGCTCGAGCGGCGCTCTGCCACCGCACCGGGTTTGGGTCTTGCGTTGGGCGTGGGCCTAGCCGGTGCCGCCAAGGATTACGACTTCGCCCTACTCGATTGCCCGCCCACGCTGGGCTTGCTGATGGTCAATGCCTTGGCCGCCGCCGACCAGCTGGTGGTGCCCACGCAAACCGAGCCGCTGGGAGTGCATGGCATGGAAGGCATGCTGAAGACCGGTCTGATGATCGAGCGCTCGCGCAAGAAGCCGCTACCGGCGCGCATCCTGCCCACGCTGTTTGATCGCCGCACCCGCGCCTGTACCGAAACCCTCGACCATTTGCGCAGCACCCACCCGGACCGCACGTGGGTGCAGGCCGTGCCCTTGGACACGCGCCTACGCGACGCCGCCGAACTGACCCGCGCCGAGCTTTCGGCCGACGTGCTGCAAAGCCGCGGCTACGACGCCTACCAACGTGCCTTGGCGTGGTTGCTGCGCGAAGTGCCGCAACCCGCCTCTGCGGAGATGCCCTCATGAGTGGCGGGTTGGTCGACGACTACCTCGCGCAACTGCTGGGTGCGGCTGCTGCATCGCCTCCCACTGCGGCCGCCGCGCCGCCGCCCCCGGAGCCGCCTGCACCGGAACCGGAACCGGCGCCCGAACCACCGCCTTCGGCCGTTGCCCCACCTGCTCCTGCACCGCGACCTATCGCCATGTCCCCTAGCTCGCCCGACGAAATCAGCGAAGACGAGTTCGAGGCCCTGCTCGACAACCTGCATGGTGGCAAGCCGCCCGGCGCCGTGCAGGTTGCTGCGGCCCCGCCGCCTGCGTTGGCCCCCTCGCCCAAGTCGCCCGACGAAATCAGCGAGGACGAGTTCGAAGCCCTGCTCGACAACCTGCATGGCGGCAAGCCGCCGGGGGCTGTGGTTCTTCCTGCTGCCGCGCCCAAGCCGGCGCCGGCGGGTGATGAGATCAGTGAGGACGAGTTCGAGGCTCTGCTCGACAATCTGCATGGCGGTAAGCCACCGGGCGCGGTGGCCCTGGCGCCCGCCGCGCCATCCACCACTCAGCACACGCCTCAGCGCGGTCAAGGCAACGAGCCGCCCCAGGAAGGCCTCAACGAGGACGACCCCAATTGGCGTGGGGAAGAGCGCCGTGCGAGCCGCCGCAACTCGCGTTGGCTGCGCATGCGCGTGCATCAGCAGGACTACGGCGTGGAGCTCCTCAAGGTTCAAGAGGTGCTCTTGCCCGTGGGCGTTTTGGCCATGCGCGACACCGATGTGGCCATGCTCGGGGTCATGAACCTGCGTGGCGTGGTGGTCCCGGTGATCGACCTCGGCCTGTGGCTGGGGCTTGAAGAAGTGCTGGACGATGCACAGACCCGCTTCGTCGTGCTGGAGCAAAATGGCGATTGCTTGGCCCTCAAGGTCAGCTCGGTCCTCGACGTCCATGCCATTGGCGATGCGGAAATCGAGCCCGCCGAAAACACCTTGGCCTCGCCGGGCAGTGCCATGCTCCGCGGCGTTACCCGTTTGAATTCACAACCTGTGATACTCCTCGACGCGGCAGGACTGCTAGGCTGAACTACAGTCCCGCCGAGGCCCGGCTTTTTGCCGGCGCGAGGGGTGTGCCGTGGTTCGTCCTTTGAAGTGGGGGATGCATGCCGACCGTTGAACTAAGTCCTGAAATGGGTATCGAGGCGAGCGCGGAGCTGAAAGTGGCCTTGTCGGGTCACTTGGATGCGAAGAGCGAGATCGTCTTGGTCGCTCCCGAGGCGCGCCGCGTTCACACGGCCACCCTGCAAGTTCTCACTGCATTTTTTCGCGCGCGCAAGCAGGCCGGGCACAAAACCCGCCTTGATCCTTGCGCCGATCCGTTACGCGACGCCGCTGTCACGCTGGGCCTGGCCGACGAACTCGGCCTGTCAAAAAACCAACCCAAGAAATAAGAGATAGAGGACTGCCCCATGACTGCGCATATCCTGGTCGTCGACGATTCGGCTTCGATGCGACAAATGGTCGCTTTCACCCTCACCGGTGCGGGCTTCACGGTAACCGAGGCGGAAGACGGCGTCGTCGCACTCGATAAGGCGAAGGGCGCGAAGTTCAACGCGGTCGTGACCGACGTGAACATGCCGAACATGGACGGCATTGAACTGATCCGACATTTGCGCCAGCTGCCCGACTACAAGTTCACGCCCATGCTCATGCTCACCACCGAGGCGGGCACCGAGAAGAAAGCCGAAGGCAAAGCGGCAGGCGCAACCGGTTGGTTGGTCAAGCCCTTCAACCCCGACCAGCTGGTCGCGACGGTTAAGAAAGTGCTCGGCTAATGCGTTCGCCGGCCACTCGCCGGCACAGCGTTTTCGTATCGCGGTAGGGCAACACGGGGCAACCGATGAGCAACGACCTCAAGCGATTCCACGCCACCTTCTTCGAAGAAAGCCGCGAAGGCCTCGAAGCGATGGAGAACGGCCTTCTCGATCTCGAGGCCGGGCGCGGCAATGCCGACACGATCAACTCCGTTTTTCGTGCGGCGCACTCCATCAAGGGCGGCTCGGCCACTTTCGGGTTCACGAAAGTCGCTGAACTCACCCACGTTCTCGAAACACTGCTCGACGAGCTGCGCTCTGGAAAGCGACCGCTGACCAGCGACGCTGTCGATGCCATGTTGGGTTCCGTCGATATTCTTCGTGGACTGTTGAAGGCCGCCGAGCTCGACGCACCGCCCGCCGACGACGGTGCTGCTGTTGTTGCGCAACTCAACGCAGTCCTGACCGGCAAAGCAACGATTGCCGTCGGCAAGTCGCCCGCTGCAGCCGCACCGAAGCCGAAAGCGCCAGACAAGTTCGACATCGTGTTTGCGCCCAAGGCGTCGATGTTCATGAGCGGCAACGACCCGCTGCGCATCGTGCGCGAGTTGGCCGAACTGGGCACGCTGCAAACCACTTGCGATCTTTCCGATCTGCCCGCGTTTGCTGATCTCGACCCCTCGCTGTCGTACTTGAAGTGGACGCATGTGTTGCCCGGCAACGCCTCCGAGGCGGCCATTCGCGATGCGTTCTCTTGGGTGGAAGACGAGTGCGATCTCATCATCAATGGCCAAGGGGCTGCGGTGCCTGCCGCGCCTGAGCCCGAAGCACCCGCAGCCGCATCTGTTGCCGCACCCGTGGTCGAGGCCGCTCCGGTGGCCGTTGCTGCGCCGCCGGCCGGCGCTCCGCCCGCCGCTTCTGCTGCGGCGCGCGAAGAAGATGCATCCATTCGCGTGCAGGCCAGCAAGGTCGACATGCTGATCAACTTGGTCGGCGAACTGGTCATTACCCAAGCGATGCTGAAGCAAGTAGGCAGCGAGGTTGAAGGCCCGCTGGCCGAGCGTTTGTTGGCCGGGCTGGAAACGCTCGAGCGCAATACGCGCGATCTGCAAGAAGCCGTTATCAGCGTGCGCATGCTGCCAGTTGATGCGGTGTTCAAGCGCTTCCCGCGCCTGATCCGCGATCTTGCCGGGCGTTTGGGCAAGCAAGTGAATCTCAAGACCTTCGGCGAAAGCACCGAACTTGATAAAGGCCTGATTGAAAAAATCAGCGACCCGATGGTGCACTTGGTGCGCAATGCCATCGACCATGGCTTGGAAACCACCGAAGACCGCATCAAGGCGGGCAAGGATCCGGTTGGCACCATTACGCTCGCGGCGTCGCATCAGGGCGGCAACATCATCATCGAGGTGTCCGACGACGGTAAGGGTCTGAATCGCGATCGCATTCTGGCCAAGGCGCGCGAGAAGGGTATTGCGGTGCCCGATAACCCGACCGACAGCGATGTGTGGAACTTGATCTTTGCGCCCGGCTTCTCCACGGCTGATGCCGTGACCGATCTTTCCGGTCGTGGCGTGGGCATGGACGTGGTGCGCCGGAACATCCAGAGCCTGGGCGGTGAAACGCTTTTGGAAAGCGCCACCGGAAAAGGCACGAAAGTCACCATCAAGCTGCCGCTGACCTTGGCCATCTTGGATGGCATGACCGTGGGTGTGGGTGGCGAAGTGTTCGTGCTGCCTTTGGGCTACGTCATCGAATCGATGAAACCTGCGCCGGAGAATGTGCGCTCGGTCAGCGGCGAAGGTCGCGTGTTGAAGGTGCGCGGCGACTATCTGCCGATGGTGCATCTGGGCGCGCTGTTCGGCATGGGTGGTGCCGAGAAGCCGCCGATTACCGTGATTGTCGAAGGCGATGGCCAAAAGCTGGCGTTGGAAGTCGACGACCTGATCGGTCAGCAGCAAGTCGTGGTCAAGAGTTTGGAAACGAACTACCGCCGTATCGAGGGTATTTCGGGCGCAACGATTCTGGGCGACGGTCGCGTTGCCCTGATCATTGACGTGCCCGGTTTGGTACGCGGCAGACAAGTCGTCAAGGCGGCCTAATTCCGGGCCGCAACGCATGGGGGTGCGTGTGCGAGTTCAGTCCATTGCGGCAAAAACCACGTTGGCCATTGGTGCGCTTGCTGTCATTGCGTTTGGCGCTGCGGCGTGGCTGATTAACAGCAAAGCTAGCGCCGTTCAAACCGAAAGCGCTCGTGCGCAGCTTGAGTCCTTGGCCTATGCACAGGCCTATCGCGTGCGCTTGGCGATGGAGAACACGCTCGGCCAAGTGCGTGGCTTGGCCGACGCCACCGAAGCCGAGATGATCCGGGAAAAGCCCGACCGCGCCTTCGCGCACGATGTTGTTCGGCGCCTCACCGAGCGCGATAAGAGTTCACTCGGCTATTGGCTCGAGTTTGAGCCGAACGCGTTCGATGGCGCCGACGAGGATTTCGTTGGCAATGATGCGTTGGCCATCCCCAGTATCGGGCGCTTCACCTCGTATTGGGTGCGTGGTGATGATGGGCTGGTGACTGCCGTTGCGGGCGGCGATGTCGAAGACATTGGTTCTGTCGACTACTACATGTCCGCTCGTGACTTGGGCGGCGAGACCATGTTCGAGCCCTACCTGTACGACGTGAGTGGCGTCGATGTGTTGATGACCAGCCTCATGGTCCCGATCTTCAAGGATGGCGAGTTCCGTGGCGTGGCCGGTGCCGACGTCACCCTGGCGGGCATCCAAGCGGAGTTGGCCAAGGTGCGCCCGTATGGCAGCGGCGTGCTGCGGCTGTTCTCACCGACGGGCATGTTGATGGCGGGCCCCGAAACAGCTGAGCTGGGCAAGCCTTCAACCAACCCGCAAATGGCGGAGATTCTTGCGGCAGCTCAGAAGGGCGAGCCATTGCTCGCGAACGCCGAGGACGCAGCGGTCGGCGGTAAGGCGTTGCAGTTGTACATGCCCTTTCGCGTCGGCACGAAAGACGCCAAGTACTTCATTCTCGGAGTATCTGCGCCCGAAGCAGTGGTCCTCGCGGGCGTGGCCGATGTGCGCAACCGCGTACTTTTGATTGGCTTCCTAAGTGCGATTCTGTTGGCCTTCGTGGCCCGCATGATTTTGGTGCGCTTGGTGCGTGATCCCTTGGACATCACCGTGCGCGATGTCTCGGCATTGGCGGAAGGCAAACTTGACCATCCGATTGCTGGAAGTGG
The DNA here is from genome assembly GCA_027483045.1 of Lysobacteraceae bacterium. GTDB lineage: Bacteria > Pseudomonadota > Gammaproteobacteria > Xanthomonadales > Xanthomonadaceae > Silanimonas. The sequence continues at coordinate 8,209 of JAIXVL010000026.1, read as the reverse complement.
CGACGACGAAGTGGGCAAAGTGGCTTCGGCCCTGCGAAAGATGCAACGCGATTTGGGCGCACGCATCGAAGCAGAGCGTGTCGTTGCCGCAGAGAACCTGCGTGTGCGTTCCGCGCTGGACGGTGCGGCCTCGGGCGTGATGATTGCCGACGCCGATGGCTCCATCGTTTACGCCAACAACGCCGTTCAAGCGGCCTTGCGCGAATCGGCTGCAGCAGTCTCGGCTTCTGTGCCCGGTTTCAACCCCGCAGAACTCGCCGGGCAGTCGCTTTATGCCTTGTACCCCAACGCTGAAAGCGTGGCCCGTGCTGGAGACAGCGAGCCGCACGTGGCGGCACTCCGCTTTGCTGACAAGCACGTGCAGTTGGCTTTGGCACCGCTGCGTGACGCGAAGGGCAAGTCCGAGGGATTGGTGGCGAACTGGACGGATCGCACCGATGAAGTGGCCACCGAACTGGAAGTGAACCAGTTGGTGGGAGCGGCATCAGAAGGCCGACTGGACGGCCGCATCAATCTGCGCGGCAAACACGGGTTCTTCCTGCAACTCGGCACCGCCTTGAACCGTTTGCTCGACGCCACCGCCGCAGGCGTGAGCGAAGTGCAGGTTGTGCTTTCCGCCTTGGCCGCGGGTGATCTGTCAGTGCGTTCAGAAGCGGCTTTGTCCGGCGTGTTTGGGCAGATGCGCGATGACGCCAACGCCACAGCCGATGCGCTGGAAGCCGTGCTTGCCCAAATCAAAGATGCCGCGGCGCAAATCCACACGGCGTCCGATGAGATCGCGGCGGGCAACGCCGATCTTTCGACGCGCACCGAGCAGCAGGCCGCCAATCTCGAAGAGACGGCGGCGTCGGTGGAGGAACTCACCGCAAGCGTTCGTGAGAACGCCGAGTCCGCGCGATCCGGCCGCGAACTGGCCGCGACAGCCGCCGATGTGGCCGGCCGTGGCGCTCGGCAAATCGAAGACGTCATCACCACGATGCACGGCATCGCGGATGGTGCGCGTCAGATTGAGAGCATCGTCAGCACGATTGATGGCATCGCCTTCCAAACCAACATCCTTGCGCTCAACGCCGCGGTCGAAGCCGCGCGTGCCGGCGAGCAAGGCCGTGGTTTTGCGGTGGTGGCGTCGGAAGTGCGAGCCCTGGCGCAGCGCGCGGCCAGTTCGGCGCGTGAGATCAAAGGCTTGATCCAGAAATCGAATCAGCGCGTGACCGAGGGCAACGCCGCAGTGAGTGCCGCGGGCCAAACCATGCAGGACACGGAAACCGCGATTCGCCGTGTGAATGGCCTGATGCAGCAAATTGCCGAAGCTTCGGCTGAGCAGGCGGTTGGTATCGGGCAGGTGAGCCAAACCATCACGCAGATGGATTCGGCCACTCAGCAGAATGCGGCATTGGTCGAAGAAGCGACGGCCGCTGCCAGTGCCGCTGCCGACCAGGCCGCGGCCTTGGCCGAAGCCACCGCAAAATTCAAACTTCGTGACGAATAGGCACTCGCGCACGGATCGCAAGTCAAACAACACGCATGATCACGGCATCGAACGAGGAAACGCCATGAGCACAAACAACAAAGACGACGGCCAGGAGTTTCTGGCCTTCAAGCTGGGCGACGAAGAGTACGGTGTCGACATCCTGTCGGTGCAGGAAATCCGCGGCTACGACACCGTGACCCGCGTGCCCGAGGCGCCTGATTACATCAAAGGCGTCATCAACCTTCGCGGCGTGATCGTGCCGGTGGTCGATCTGCGCCTGAAGTTCAAGCTGGGCAACGCCACCTACGACGAGTTCACGGTGATGATCGTGCTCAACCTGCGCGGCAAGGTCATTGCTGCGGTGGTGGACGGCGTCTCTGACGTGATCGCGGTGGAACGCGAACAGATCCGCCCCACGCCCGAATTCGGCGGCATCATCGACACGCGCTTTATTTCCGGCATCGCCACGGTAGGCGAACGCATGCTGATTCTTTTGGACATCGAATCACTCATTCTGAGTACGGACATCACCGGCGTTGCGCCGGTGGCGGCCTGATCCAACACCCTGGGGAGGGCGGAATGGACAAGGCAGGCTGGAAGGCTCTGATGGGCAAGGCGGGCGCGTTTTCTCGCGCAGCTTGGTCTCGTGTTTTGACGGTGGTGCGGCACCCCGCACTCGGGAAAGTGCATACGGCCGCAGCGAAGCTGATCGCCGCCGTAGCGAACAATCCCTTGGTGAAGCGCATGGGTCAAGGCGCGGCGCGCTCGCTGGCTATGTTCCGCACCGCGGATGGGCAAGAGTGGAGTGTGGGCGGGCGCCTTAGCTTGATGGCGGCGTTTGTGGTTGTGCTCATCATGGGCGGCATCGCGCTTATCGCAGCGAGAAGCAGTGCTTCCGCGCTCAACGAAAAGGCGCAGCTTGGGCTGGCCGCGTCCACCGATGCGGTGATGGGCAACTTCGAGGTGTACCGCCAAGGTTTGGACGGTGACGCGCAGCGCATGTATGGCGCGTTCCTCGGCACGTTGCCGCAAAACACTATTGCGCGAAGCTTGGAAGAGCGCCTGCCGGCAGGCGGCCGCGATGCGCCAGCGCTGCGGATGGACGACTTGCTGATCAACACTGACACCACCACGGTCGACGACTTCACGACCAATACCGAAGCCGCCGCGACGATCTACGTGCTGGACGGTGAGGACTTGGTGCAGATTGCCAGCTCACTGCTTGATGACACCGGCTCGCGCCCCTTGGGTACGACGATGCCGAGTGACCACCCGGCCTATGCAAAGCTGATGGCGGGCGAGCCTCTGACGTCGGCGGAGCGCATCTATGGGATCGATTACATTACGCACTACGAGCCCATTTATTCGGCGTCGGGAACGACCGATGACGATGGTGGTGTGATTGGCGCCATCATGGTGGGCGTGGGCTACGAACAAGCCTTGAGTGCGCTAAACGAGAAGCTCGCACAGCTGGATCTGGGTGATGGCGGCCGTTTGGTAGTCGTGCAAACCCGCGACGGCGACTCGCGTTTCGTAGTGCACCCCATGCTCTATGACACGCCGCTTTCCGGCGAGGGTTCTGACCCGGCGGCCGCACTGATCGAGAAGGCCTTTGCACTTTCCGACGGCAGCCACACCGCCACGCTTCCCGTGTGGTCGAAAGAGGGCAAGGTAAGCAGCGAGCCACACCTGATTGCACTGCGCACTTTTGCGCCGTTCGGTTGGCGCCTGATGGCCGAGGTGCCGGAAGCCGCTGTGCAATCTCAGGCCAAAGCCTTGGGCTGGCGTATCGCGCTGCTCTCGTTGATCGGCGCGGGGTTGATTGGTGCTGCCGTTGTGTGGCTCTCTCGCTTGATGGTGGCCCAGCCGCTTAATCGCGCGGTCGGCTTTGCCAATGCCGTGGCGGGTGGTGATCTCGATGCACGGCCGGATGATTCGGCGCGTGCCGAAATTGGCGCACTGAATCGCGCCCTTAACGACATGATCGTGAAGTTGCGCGAGCGCCAAGAAGTAGAGCGCAAGGCCGCAGATGAAGTGAAGCGCTTGGCCGACGAAACTTCGGTGATTGCCAACGCGTTGGAGGCCGCATCGAGTGCCGTGATGATGACCGATCGCGACCATGCGATCAGCTATACCAACCGCGCGATGAACGCTCTACTGAAAGACGCTGAAGCCGCTCTGGCCGATGCTTTTCCCGGATTCCGTGCCGCTGCTGCCGTGGGCGTGGATTTCGGCCGCTTCCATTCGATGGCGTCGATCAAGAACCGTCCCAGCGATGTCGAGAAGACCTTTGGCGGGCGCACCTTCCGCTTTGAGATCAGCCCTTGGTTCGATGAGGCCGGCGCATATCGCGGCAGCGTGGTGACCTGGAGCGAACGCACCGCCGAGCTCGCCGTACAGCGCGAAGTGCAGGGCATTGTGAGCGCAGCTGCTGCCGGTGATCTTTCCGGCGAAGTAGTGCTCGAAGGCAAGAGTGGCTTCTTGCGCGATCTTTCGAGTTCGGTGAATGAACTGCTGGCTTCGACCCGCAACGGCGTTGCCGAAGTGCAAACGGTGCTTACCGCGCTTGCCGATGGTGACCTTTCCGTTCGTTCGCAAGCCGACCTGCGTGGCGTGTTTGCGCAAATGCGCGATGACGCCAACACCAGTGCGGATCGGCTTTCCGACGTGATTTCTGCCATTCGTGATGCGGCGGAGTCGATTACCACGGCATCGAGCGAAATTGCTGCGGGCAACCTTGATCTCTCGTCGCGTACGGAAGAACAGGCCGCGAGCTTGGAGGAAACCGCTTCCTCTATGGAAGAGCTCACCGCCACCGTCAAGCAAAACGCAGAATCCGCCAAGCAAGCCACAACGCTTTCGGGTACTGCGGCTCAGGTGGCTGTTGAGGGCGGCGTGGTGGTTGGCGAAGTCGTCGAAACCATGAAGCAGATTCAGGCCAGCTCGAAGAAGATCGGCGACATCGTCGGCACCATCAATGGCATTGCGTTCCAGACCAATATTCTGGCCATCAATGCCGCAGTTGAAGCCGCACGCGCCGGTGAATCCGGTCGAGGGTTTGCCGTGGTGGCCAGCGAAGTGCGCTCCTTGGCACAGCGCACCGCCGAAGCCTCGAAGCAGATTCGCGGCATCATCGAAGAATCGAACAAGCGCATTGGTGCTGGCTCCGAGCAGGCAGGTAAAGCGGGCAAGACCATGCAGGACATCGTGGGCTCGGTGCGCCGAGTCACGGACCTGATCGGCGAAATCTCTGCGGCTTCCATCGAGCAAAGCCAAGGCATCGAACAGGTCAATCACACGATCACGCAGATTGACGAGACCACGCAACAGAACGCCGCTTTGGTGGAAGAGGCCTCGGCAGCAGCGCGCTCGATGGAGGACCAAGCCGCCGATCTGGTGCAGCTGGTGGCGCACTTCCGCTTGGCGGCTTCGCAGGGCGGGCATTAAGGCATGTCCGTCGCGAATCAGAGGGACTTCGAGTACACCGATCGCGACTTCAATATCGTCTGCGATTTGATTCGTAAGCGGGTGGGCATTGCGCTCACCGACAGCAAGCGAGACATGGTGTACAGCCGGCTCACGCGCCGATTGCGCACACTGGGTATCGGCCGCTTTGAAGACTATCTGAAGCATCTGCAGGCGCGGCCTGCCGATGACGAGGAATGGCAGCACTTCACCAATGCGCTCACGACCAACCTCACCAGCTTTTTTCGCGAAAGCCATCACTTTGAAGTCCTGGCTGAGCAGCTGCATAAGCTGAAGGCACAGGGCGGCCACGTGGATTTGTGGTGTTGCGCGGCCTCGACCGGTGAAGAGCCCTACTCCATTCTGATTACGGCTTGCGAGGTGTACGGCACGCTGAAGCCGCCGGTGCGTCTATGGGCCACCGATGTGGATACCCAGGTGCTCGATACCGCATCGCGTGCGGTTTATCCGATGGAGCGCATCGCAGGGCTTTCCGAGCAGCGCAAGAAGCTCTACTTCCAGCGTGGTACCGGTGCGAACGAAGACTTTTGCCGCGTAAAGCCGGCGCTTCGCGAGCTGGTGACCTTTGCGCCGCTCAATCTTCTCGACGCGCGCTACCCCTCCACGCCAACGTTCGCCGCAGTGTTTTGCCGCAACGTGATGATCTATTTCGACAAGCCAACGCAGCGCGAGATTCTGGGCAAGGTTGTGACGCATATGGACAGCGAGAGCCTGCTGTACACCGGGCACTCCGAAAACTACATGCATGCCAATGACGTGATTACCGCCTGCGGTCGTTCGCTCTACCGCAAGGCCGGTGGCGGTAGATGAAAATCCGCGTTGCCCGCGCGATGGATCCGGAGGCCTCAGCGCGTTCGCGCGCGTCGCCCCTGATCTACCGCGATGCGCAACTCAACACCGACGTCATCAAGATTTTGCCTGCGGAGTTTTTTGTCACCGACCAACCCGTAGGCTTGATGACGGTGTTGGGTTCTTGCGTGGCGGCTTGCATTCGCGATCCGATTACGGGTCTTGGCGGCATCAACCACTTCATGCTTCCAGATGGCGATGGCAGTGATGGCACGCCCGCGCGCTACGGTAGCCACGCGATGGAATTGCTCATCAACGAATTGATCAAGGCCGGTGCGCGGCGCGAACGCTTTGAAGTCAAAGTGTTCGGTGGCGGCAATGTTCTGAAGAGCTTTACGACCACGCCTGTGGGCACGCGCAATGGGCAGTTCGTGAGCGAATACCTGCGCGAAGAGCGCCTGAATGTCGTGGCCAAGGACTTGGGCGGCATTCACCCCCGAAAAATCTGCTACTTCCCCACCACAGGCAAAGCCATGGTGAAGTTGTTGCCGCATGCGCACGACGATGCGGTGGCCGCCGAGGAAGTGGCGTACAAGGAGCGCCTGCGTCAGGCGCCTATCGCTGGTTCTGTGGAGCTTTTCTGATGCCTATTCGCGTCCTCATCATCGACGACTCCGCGCTCGTGCGGCAGCTGCTCACCGAGATCCTGTCGAAAGACCCTGAGATTGAAGTGGTTGGCGCCGCACCTGATCCGCTGATTGCGCGCGACAAAATCAAGCTGCTCAAGCCCGATGTCCTCACGCTCGACGTGGAAATGCCGCGTATGGATGGCCTGCAGTTCTTGGCCAACTTGATGCGCCTTTACCCGATGCCCGTTGTGATGGTTTCCAGCCTGACCGAGGCTGGAGCCGACGTCACGCTGAAGGCACTTGAGTTGGGTGCAATTGATTTCGTGACCAAGCCAAAGCTGGATGTGGCGAAGGGGCTGACGGCCTACGGCCCCATTCTTTGCGAAAAGGTGAAGATGGCCGCGAAAGCGAAAATCATCGCCAACCCCGCGCGCCCAATTGAAAAGCCTGTCTCGTCTGCGCCGGCGACGGCCATGGCCTTCCGCACGACGGACAAGCTGATCGCCATTGGTGCGTCGGCCGGCGGTACCGAGGCCCTGCGTGTGGTGCTCGAGCAGATGCCTGCGGATTCGCCCGCCACGGTGATCACCCAACACATCCCCGCAGAGTTCAGCCGCCCATTTGCCGAGCGCTTGAACAAGCACTCCGCCATGGTCGTGATGCAGGCCGAAGACGGCTCGCCCATTTTGGCCGGCCATGCCTATGTGGCTCCCGGTGGAAAGCACTTGGAAGTGATTCGCGACGGTGCGCGTTGGCGTTGCCGCGTCATCGACACTGAGCCGGTCAATCGGCACAAGCCGTCGGTCGGTGTGATGTTCGATTCCGTGCTGAAGGCCGCAGGCACCAACTGCGTGGCGGCTCTGCTGACGGGCATGGGCGACGACGGCTCGCGCGAGTTGCTCACGCTGCGGCAAGCGGGCATTCGCACCATCGTGCAGGACGAGGCCACCAGTGTGGTGTGGGGCATGCCCGGCACGGCGTTCCGCTTGGGAGCTGCTGATGAGGTCTTGCCGCTTGGGCACATCGCACCGCGCTTGCTGGAGTTGGCTCGTAGTGCCTAGGGGTCAAGACACCTCACGCAATGGCTAAAGATCGTGCGCCAAGCGCCGATACCTACGGGGAGCGTCCAAGGAACCTGCCATGATCCAGCGCCTTCTTACCTTTACCGCCGCGCCGATCGCGCTGTCTCTGATCCTCGTGATCATCAAAGCCGTGGGCGTTGCGCCTGCGTTCGAATGGGCCTTGCTGCTCGTTACTTTGGTGGCATGGATTGGCTCTGCTCTTTGGATGGGTGCCACAGGCGGTCGCAGCAAGAACGCCACGCGCATGATTGCCGAGGAGCGCGCGTTGCTGGGCGAGTTGCGTAGCTTCGTCTCCAATGAGATCGAAGGCACGCGCGGCGAAGTCAATCGCACCCGCGAACTCATTCGTGAATCGGTCGCGAAGCTGGGCATCAGCTTCGACGCAATGATGCGTCGTTCGAAGGAGCAGTCCACGGCGGTGTCGCGCATTGTGGATCGCAGTGATGGCGGCGGCGTGGACGTGCAGCGCTTCGCGCATCAGGCTGCTTCGCAGATGAGTGGCCTCGTCGAGGCACTGGAAGATGTGAGCGGCCAGAGCTCGCAGACGGTTAGCCAGGCAAAGCAGGCAAAGGCTGGGCCGCGAGAGCGCAGAGTGCGCTCGGGCCGCAGGCCAAGACATCACCGAGCAGAACCTGCAGCGGCTGGAGGCCGAGCGTGTTGCGGAGGCCGGGTGGGAGTTATGTTGCATTACGTAATGTTTCGTTACGTTACCTTACGTTACGGTATGTCGTGTTATGTTATGTTATGTGAGG
>JAIXVL010000088.1 GCA_027483045.1 Lysobacteraceae bacterium | reverse complement strand
GGCGTGCTGGACTGGATTGAATGGGTAGGCAATAAACTTCCCGAACCCGCATTGCTCTTTGGTCTACTGGCGCTGCTTGTCGTGGTCTTGTCGGCCATCGGCTCAGCGGCAGAGTGGAGCGTGCAGCCGGTCAAGCCCGTCCTCCAGATGGAGACGGTGCTGCAGGCCGATGGCACAATCAAAGAGCAGCCTGTTCTCGATGAAGGCGGAAGGCCGGCACTCCAGCTCGTTTCGTCGGGTGCACCGATCGAACCACGCTCCTTGCTCACGTCGGACGGCATCTACTGGATGCTGTCGTCCGCCTTGCGCAACTTCGCGCAAATGCCCGCGCTCCCGCTGATTTTTGCCGCCATGCTGGGCATTGGTCTTGCGGAGAAATTCGGGTTCTTTAGCGCATTGATGCGCGGGCTCGCAGTACTGACGCCGCGACGCTTGCTGACGCCAGCCATCGTGCTTCTCGGCGCAAACGCCTCGATCGCTTCGGATGCCGGCTACATCGTTCTGCCCCCATTGGCGGCGGCGCTGTTCCTCGCTGTGGGCCGACATCCGGTGGCCGGACTTGCCGCTGCATTTGCGGGTGTTGCCGGCGGATTCGGCGCAGGTTTCTTCCCGAATGGAAGCGACGGTGTGCTGACAGGCTTCGCACAAGACGCCGCGCGAGTCATCGATCCGGGCTACACCGTCTCCATCCTGCACAACTACTACTTCAAGGTCGGTTCGGCCGTGGTGGTGATGCTCGGCGGGTGGTTTGTCACCGATGTATGGGTCGAGCCGCGCTTGAGGCGTTTGCACATCAGCGATATGCGCACGGAAGGCGATAGCACCGCGCAGGACATGGCACTCAAGCCGACGGAGCGACGCGCCCTGTGGGCCGCCTTGGCGAGCATGCTGATCGGCTTTGGGCTTGTGCTGACGATGGCGCTGGTTCCCGGCGCACCCTTGAATGGTTATGGAAAGCCCACGCTGCCGAACGGCAGAGTCATGACCACTCAAGCAGTCACCGTGGCACCTGCAGGCACCACGGTCGAAGACTCTGCCGTGGTCTTGAGCAAAGAACCCCTCGTCGTTGTTGCGGAAGGTGCGCCGCGCTTGAGCGAGAATCCTGGCCCGCGTTGGACGCACGTCATTGTTCCGATCATCGTGATTCTGTTCTTGGTACCCGGCGTGGTTTTCGGTGTGGCCACGGGGCAGTTGCGCGGCCAGAAAGACTTAGCGGATGCACTCAATCACGGCATTCGCAGCATCGTTCCCGTGCTCGTGATGCTGTTCTTCCTTGCTCAGTTCGTAGCCTACATGGGTTACAGCGGACTCGATCGGATGCTGGCCTATGCAGGCGGAAGCGTTTTGTTCAATGCTGACCTGCCCATTCCCGCATTGATCATCGCGTTTGTGTTGGTGGTGGTCTTCGGTGACTTCGCCATGAGCGGCATGTTGAGCAAGTTTGGCGTGCTCGCTCCGATCTTTATCCCGATGTTCATGATCGTGGGCATGAGCCCCGAACTCACCACAGCGGCTTATCGCATCGGCGATTCGGTGGTGAACATCGTGACGCCCTTGAACTCGTACCTACTCATCGTTCTCGCCGTGTTCCAGAAGTATCGAGCGCAAGCGGGTCTCGGCACACTCATCGCGCTGATGATTCCGTACTCGATTGTCCTCGGGATTCTGTGGACGACCTTGCTGGTCGGTTGGTACTTGCTCGGGCTTCCATTGGGGCCGGGGTCGGAGTTGTATTTCATCCCCGGTGGCGCAGCGTAAGTTTCGGTATTGGTGCAAAAAGAAAGGGCCCCGAGGGGCCCTTTTTTCATCTGGCTCTTTACCGATTTCAGGTCGGCGGCGTCCAAGTATCCTTCTCGAACGGACGCAGCAACCAGCGGCAGAGTGCCGGCAGGAAGACGATGGCCGCGATCATGTTCACCACGAACATGAAGGTCAGCATCAGGCCCATGTCGGCTTGGAACTTCAGGTCCGACCAGATCCACGTGGCCACGCCCACCGCCAAGGTGAGTGCGGTGTAGAAGATGGCGATACCCGTGGTCTTCAATGCAATGAAGTAGCTCTCCGACAGCGTCTTGCCCGACATCATGGCTTCGCGCATGCGCGCAAAGATGTAGATGGCGTAGTCCACGCCAATGCCTACGCCCAGCGCCACCACGGTGAGGGTATTCACCTTCATGCCGATGTTGAGCTCGACCATCAGCGAATGGCCCAACTCGGTCACCAAGATCAAGGGCGCGACGATGCACAACGCGGCCAAGGGGTTCTTGAAGCTGAGCAAGCACATCACAAACACAGCGGCATAAAGCAGCCACAGCATGATGTGCTCCACCTTGCGAACCTCGTCATTGATCGCCGCCGCGACACCCACGTTGCCGGTGCCGATGCGCGGATTGATGACATGGCTGCCCTCAAGCGCGCCGCTCGCCATGGCTTCGGCATGCTGCTCGGCAAGCTTCTCGCGGATGCTGGTGGCGTCCATGTCCGGCAGGACCGCACCTTCTTCCAAGCCCAGCACCGTGCGAATACCCGTGACGTTGGCTGTCTCGGCGTCGCGGAATTCCTTGATGGCACCCACCACGCGATCAATCGTCGTGGACTTGTGGTCGGTCAAGAACACCGTCACCGGCATCACCGAGCAATCGGCATTCAACAAGCCGGTGTCGGTCTCGAAGCTTTGTGTGGCCGTACGCAGGTTGTCCGGTACACGCGGCAGTTCACGCCAGCGGATATTGCCCTCGTTCCAGCCAGCATTGGCAATCTTCGCCGCCATTGGCAGCGTGATGACCTGTTGCACACCTTCAACGTTGTTGAGATGCCACGCCAAGCGGTCGATGACTTCCATGACGCGGTAGTTGGTGCACGCGTCGGGACTGGTTTCGACAATCACGTTGATGGTGTCGATGCCCAAGGCGAAGCGACGGGTGATCTCGCCCGCATCTTGGTTGAAGCGCGATTCCGGGCGCAGCTCAGCAACGCCCGACTCGGCATCGCCGATCATCACCTGGTCGCCATGACGCTCGGCGAAGAACCAGATGGCCACACCAATAAAAACGATTGCCGCCGCCGGACCGGGCTTCGAGAAGCGCGACAACGCCGCCCACACTTTGTCGAAGCGCGTGAGCTGACGCAGACGGAACTCACGCTTCTTTTCCATGTTGCGCAAGCGCGTGTACGACAGCAGCACCGGCAGCAACACGAGGTTGGTCAGAATGGTGAGCGCAACACCCGCGGTGGCCGTAATCGCCAACTCGCGCACCATCTGAATGTTGATCAGCATGATGGTCGCGAAACCGATGCAACCAGCCATCAAGGCCACAGTGCCGGGAATCAGCAGCATGCGGAAGCTGCGCTTTGCGGCTTCCAGCGGGTCAACACCGTGGCGCTGACGGAGTTCATCCGCACTGCCGTCTTCCATGCCGCCGAAGAAGATTTCGCCGCGGAAGCGGTTGATCATCTGTTCGCCGTGGCTCACCGCAATCGCAAAGATGAGGAACGGCGTGAGCATGTTCATCGGATCGATGCCGTAACCCAGCAAGCGCAGGGTGCCCAGCATCCAGATCACCGCAATGAACGATGCAAGAACAGTCAACGCGGCAAGCTTGGTCGACGTGGAGTAGATAAACAGCAACAGCCACGTGAACACGATGGTGATCGCAAAGAACGTGATCACCGATTTCGCGCCGCTCGCGATGTCGTCCACCATCTTGGCGAAGCCGATGATGTGAACGGTGTAGTCATCGCCCTCATATTTGGCGCGAATCTCTTCCAGCTGGTCGCCAATAACTTGGTAATCGAGCTTGCCGCCCGGCGCTTGCGACTCGGGAATCAGCTCCGCCCACACCATCGTGGCGGACCAATCCTTAGCCACCAAACGGCCCAAGATGTTGGCTTTCACGATGTTGCCGCGAATGGTTTCGAAGTCCTTCTCGGTGGCGGTGTAGCCCTCGACGTTCGGACTAAACGTATCCGGGATGACGTTGCCGCCCGCGAAACCGTCTTCCACCACTTCAACGAAACGCGTGTTGGGCGTAAACAAAGAGCGCACGCGGGCATCGTCGGTGGCTTCCATGGCCATGACGTCTTTGCTCACGTTCTCGAGCGTTGCCATGTATTTCTGGTCGAAGATGTCGCCATCTTTTGCCACCAGAGCAACCAGCACGCGATTGGCCCCGCCGAACTCCGCCATGTACTCGGTGAAGGTCGACATGTACGGATGGTCGCGCGGGATCTGCTTCATGAAGCCCGCGTCGACACGCAACTGGCTGGCAAAGAACGCCATGACCAGCGTGACCACCGCGAAGAAGACAAGTACGAGTGCGCGGTTGCCGAAAATCACGCGCTCAAGCGCGGTGTGGAAGGCGCTGTCGCCCGTCGTCGAATTACCGATCGCCATGGCGCGCCACTCCCTTTTCACCAATCAGAATGAGTCCACCTGACTCCTCAGAAAGAACACCGGAAAGCACCGGGGTTTCGCCTGCATCGTTCTGGTAGGTCGTGCGTTCGAACGGCGATGCGCCGTCCTTGCGGGTCAGCACCACGCCTTCATTGCCCACCAGCACCACACCGCCGCCGGGCAAAGACGTGCCGCCCATCAAGGCCACTTGCGTGCCGGTATCCAAGCGACTCCAGGTGTCTCCACCATCGCTCGACTCGAACACGTTGCCGCGCAAGCCGAAGGCCATCACTTGGCCTGCATCACCGGCCAACACGCCAAACATCGAGCCTTCGTAGGGGAAGGCGAGCTTTTGCCAAGAATCCCCGTTGTCACGCGAGCGGTACATCGCGCCACGCTCGCCGGCGACATACAGCGTGCCAGCCGAATCTGCTGCGATGGCATTCAAGTGCGGATCGGTTTCGTCTTCGAGCACCAACTGATCCGCCGACAGCACGCCGCTGTCATCAAAGCTGACTTCGTTCGAAGAGGCTGCGTCGTCGGCTGCAGGCGCCGAAGCATCAACGGCAGCGACGGGCGCACCGCCTTTCAGCGACAGCACAGACCAAGATTGCCCACCGTCAACGGTGCGCAGCAAGGTGCTGAAGGCACCGACAGCGAAGCCGGTTTTTGCATCACGGAAATACAGGTCGAGGATGGGCGCGCCCTGCGCGGCTTCCATGCTCTCCGGGTTCCACACATCGATGCGCTGGCGCACCCAAGTATCGCCATTGTCGCTGCTGCGGAAGATCACGCCCGAGTGGCCCGCCACCCAAAGCTCACCTTCGGCACTGGCGACACTCGTCAAGGTTGCGCGAGTGGGCACAGGCATCTGCTTCCAAGTGCCGTCCTGATCGGAGCGCAGCACCGTGCCGCGCTCACCAACGGCAAACAAACCTGCCGCCGTGCGCGTCATGTCGAGCAGCAAAGACTTCGACGCCAGGGGCATCGGTTCGGAACTCAAAACAGCGGGGTCGTCTGCCTGTACCTCTGCCGCGAGCAAAGACGCAGGCATCGCCAAGGCCAGAAGAATGGCGCCGACTAAGCGGCACGGAAATCGAGATGGTTGGAGCATGGTGCCCTCAAGAAAAACGGGCAGCGCTGGAAGGCGCTGCCCGCAGAAGAACACGCCACGTTGGCATGCAACGTGGCGCGAGTGCTCAGCGAACGCCAGCGGAGCGCAGGTTCTGCGGCGAGAAGTCCGCCGGAGTGGCCTGATAGCCGAAGTCGTAGGGGCGGTCTTCCTCGTTGTCGAGGAGGCCAGCCAAGTAACGGCCCGACTTCAAGTCGTAGTGCGCTTCGATCGTCGACCAGAAGGTGGGAACCTCGTAGTAGTTGATCGACGGGGCTTCCGACACACGCCACACGGCACCCTGGCTGTCGTAGTGGTCGATGGCCAAGATCTGCCAGCTGTCTTCGTCCACGTAGAAGGTACGACGGCTGTTGATGTGGCGCTGACCGGCCTTCAGCTTGGCCTCGACCACCCACACACGGTGCAGCTCATAACGCATGTAGTCGGGGTTCAAGTGACCCGGGCGAACCAGATCGGCGACCTTGGTGTTGTTGCTGTGGGCCTTGTAGGAGTTGTACGGAACGTACATTTCCTTCTTGCCCGCCAAGGTCCAGTCGAAGCGGTCCATGGCGCCGTTGAACATGTCGGTCATGTCATTGGTGGCCAAGCCGTCGGAGGCCGTTGCCGGGTTGTCATAGGCCACGTTCGGGGCGCGACGCACGCGACGCTGACCCGGGTTGTAGATCCATGCCTGACGCGGCGCGGTACGCGAGTTCAGCGTTTCGTGCACCAGCAGCACCTGACCGGCCAAACGTGCCGGGCCCAACACGTCCTGCAAGAAGTACAGCAGGATGTTGTTGATGTTTTCCGAGGTGTTGCCCGGCTTGTAGTACAGGCCCAACAGGCGTTCCTGCAGACGGATCATCGTGTACTGACCGCCCGGCGTGGGAGCCACGCGGTTCGCCCAACGGCGACCGGCCACACCCTTGTACTTCAGCTTGTGGTTCCAGATGACCTCATAGCCGTTGTTCGGGATGGGGAAGGGCAAGCCCTCGGCGCAGTTCTGCACGCCCTCGCCATTGGCCACGAGCTGGCATTTGGTGGCATTGGTGCGCGTGAAGTCGTAGCTACGCTGCGGGAACGAGGCACTGCGACGCGTCGGGTACACGTCCATGCGGAACGTGGGGTAGCGGGCGAACATCGCCTTTTGACCCGGCGTCAGATTGGCACCGTACTGAGCCACGTTGGCGCGGCTGATCTGGAACTTCGGACGATCGGCCGCAAACGGATCCGGATGGAACATGCCATTGCGATAGCCGGCGGGCGGACGGGTGATGCCGCCCTCCCACGCCGGGATGGTGCCCGCCGCGTTGCCGGCTTTCTCAGCACCGGTGGGCGTGAGCGTCTGGCCCAACTGTGCTGCCTTGCCGGCATCCACAGCAGCCATGGCCACACTGGCCGACAAGGCCAGTGCGCCGAAGGTGGCTGCAAGCGCAGCCCGTGACTTAAGTTTCATTCTGTTCCCTCCCAGGAGCATTCAGAAAGTGATTGGACGTCAGAACGAGTAGCGGACGCTGGCGGACGCGAAGTCGCGATCAGCGATCTGGTTGTAAGGCTCACCACCCGAGAACTTCGTCCAGGCAATGTCGAACACCCACGAGTTGAGGTAGTTGAATTCCGCACCGACGGTCAGTGACTGACGGCCTTCGAGGAAGTTGCCACCTGGGCCCGGCGAGATGCCGTCGACGTCGTGGTTAAACGCCACGCGCGGCGAGAAGGTGAATGCCGTGCCGAGGAAGCTGTTGTAGTCACCGCGCACCGCAAGGCGATAGCCCCACGAGAAGTCGGTCGGGAAGCCGCCATTCAAGGTTTGCGGGTTACGTGCGCAACCAGCCAATGCGGGGTCGAAGATGGCCGCCAGATTGGTGCCCGTGAACACCGGGATGTTGCCGACCGCGCAACCACCACCGGTATCCGTACCTTCGCCTTCGTAGCGCAGGTTGGAATCGAGGTTCACATCGGTCCAGCCCAGCTCGCCGACAACGGCGATCTGATCAGCGCCCAACACTTGGCCGAAGACCTTGGTGAAGGTCATCTGTACCTGGGTCTGCTGATGCTCGCGCCAGCCACGGATCTCTTGGCCAAAGCTGGCCTGACCCAACTGGCTGCGGAACTGATACGCCGGCGGCGCGCCCTGTGCGGCAATGATCGAGTTCAGCGGGGTGAGTGCTGCGAACAGCAGCTCCACGTCGTCCAACTGGATCGGCGCATTCGGGCGGTAGCTCACTTCACCCTGGAAGGCGATGCCGCCCGGGATGTTGGTGTTCCACGACAGGCCGTACAGCTGGATGTCTTCCGGGTACTCCACAAAGAAGCGGCCGGTGTTCGCCGAGGTGCCCGTGACGGCGCGACCCGACAGCAACGGCAGGCGGCTGTGGTAGTTCATGAAGTAGAAGCCGAATTCGGTTTCGTTCAAGCCTTCCGCGTACCAACGCACGGCGCCGCCGTACTGGCCTTCGTCCTTCGCGTTGCGATTGGGCAAGCGCGCCACTGCGCCGCCGCAACCGATGCCGGCGATGGTGGCGTTGCTCACGCCCGGCGGCAGGCCGCCGATGTTGAGATCGGTATTCAGCGGGCCAGCAGGGCCGCCGAAGCAGGTCGCGAAGAAACGCTCCGGGTTGTTGACGGGCTGCGGCACGGTGCCGAAGCCGAGCATCACGTAGGTGCCGCCCGGCGAGGCGAAATCGTTCGAGCTGAAGTACGTGCCTGCGGCGTCAACTTCGATTTCTTCGAACTCAAACAGATAGAAACCTTCCACCGAGATGTTCGGCGTGACGCTGAAGGAGCCGTACAGCGAATCGACCGGCAGGAAGGCTTCCTTCAACTCGGAACCGGCAACGCGCAGGGCCGACAAGTCGACCGGGTTGATCACGTTGATGCCGTTCTGGATGAAGGTGCTCTCACCCCAGCTGATGACCTGACGACCCAAGCGCAGCGTGCCGTCAGACTCGCCAACCTTGAAGTTGTGGAACACAAAGGCGTCGAGCAGACGGAAGCGCTCACCAATGCGGTTCTTGGCTTCTTCGGTGAGATCGGCGCGGTCAGCGTTCTCGAAGTCGTAGAAGTAAGTCGCGCGGGTGAATGCACCCCAATTGCGCCAGCCCAGCTTCATTTCCGAGGTGATCTTGAAGGTGTTGGCGATGGCGTCGCCGTTGTCGTACTTCACGTTGCCATCGTCACGATTCACCGAGAAACGGCCAGGTGCAGCAATCTGTGCAGCCGAACCCGGGAAGCCCGAGCCGCAGGCCGGGAACGGGTTGGTCGGCGACGCGGCCGGAAGCGGCAGGACCGCACGGTTCTGCGCGCAGAGGAGCGGGTTGAAGCGCGCCTTGCCGAGCAGGTTCGGGTCTTGGTCTTCAACGCGCTGCGAGAAACCGTAAGACACCGTGGTGTCGACGCTACCGGTGAACTCGCCGCTACCGAACTCAAAGGCCTGCGCTTTGGGAGCAAGCAGCGCAAGGCCGACGGCAACAGCCAGCGGGGCAAGCGCGATGCCATTGCGCATTGGGGTGGTGGACTTCATCAGGACTTCCTCTGGACAGGAACAAAGACGGAACGACCTGAAGCCACGCGGGGCCAGTAGGTCGACGGAACACTCGCGCTGGGGCGCTGTAAAGGGCACATCGGAGTCTTTTAGACCAAAAACTCAAACGTAGTCGGTTTGGCCATATTAAGAGTCCGTTACGAAAAGGCAATGCTCTGGCGTATGGGGCGCAACATTTCTTGTGCGGCAGCGCGTCAATACGGTGGCGCGTTCCGAACCTGAAGCAGCGAAAAATCGCGGACTTCCGGTTGAAAGCCGCGTGGCGACCAGCCCAAAAATGCCTTCGCCTGGGCTGTGTCGAAACACAGGTCCTCACCAAAACGGCTGGCAAAACCCCGTCCGGTGCGCGAGAAGCGCAACGCCCCTGCCGCCAAGCGCCACGGCACGCGCACCTGCCTGGTCTTCGGTGCCCCCGCTTGCACGGCACGGCCGAGCATGGCGCCGAAGGGCAAGGTCTCGCCACCCGCAAGGTCGAACGCGCCTTGGTGCGTGACGGTCGCATCAAGGGCCGCCAAAGCGGCCTGTGCCAAATCGGCCACATGCACCGGCTGCCGCAAGCCCGGGGCATCCAAGGGCAGTGGAAAGAACGGCCACCGACGCGCCAACGCAACGACACGACTGAGCGTGGCATCTCGGCCCGCTCCCCACACCAAAGTAGGGCGCAGGACGAACAAGGCCATGCCCTCGCGCCTGCAGCATTCGGTGAGACACGATTCGGCCTCAGCCAGTCGCCGCGCAACGTCTTGCTCATCGCGATCAGGCGAGCGGTGCTTGACATGCACGCTGGTCGAACCAAAGGCCACGATCCGATCCGCACGCACGCGCCCCTGCACCACGGCCCGCGCGAAAGCATCCAAGGGCCCTAGGCTGAGTACGGCATCGAACCCGCTCGCGCCTTGCCAATCCGAGAGATCGCCTTGCAGCCAATGCACACCGGGCACATTCACTTGCATCCGTCGCGAAACCGCCTGCACGCGCTCGCCCGCCAAGAGCGGCAGCAGGGCATCACCAATCTGACCAGTCAGGCCGAAGACAAGAAGAGAGCGCGACACCAAGCACCTCACAAAGCGGGCCCCGAGAATGCCACGCCTGCCGAACACCAGACGCGCATGCGATGCTCCGCCGGCTCTCACCGAAGAACGGCTCTCGATCGTGACCGACACCGACACCCCTGTTTTCTCGCGCCGATGGCCGCTCTGGGTCATTCCCGCGCTCGCCCTCGCGACGGGATTGGCGCTTCATGCCAGTGGCTCAGCGCCTGCGTTGGCGATCACCGCCGGACTGACCGTGTGGTGCGCGGGCTGGTGGATCTTGGAGCCGGTGTCGCCCGCAGTGACTGCTCTGTTGCCGCTCTCACTGCTGCCCATGACCGGCGTGCTGACCCCGCAACAAGTGGCGCAAAGCTATGGCAATGAACTCATCCTGCTGCTGCTTGGCGGATTCATTCTTTCGCTGGCCGTCGAGAAAAGTGGCGCGCATCGACGCTTGGCCTTGGGCATGGTGCGTGCTGTGGGCGGCGGCAGCGGTCGTGCGGTGCTCTGGGGCTTCATGATCGCGTCCGCGGGCTTGAGCATGTGGATCTCGAACGCCGCGACCACCTTGCTGCTCTTGCCTGTGGCCTTGGCCGTATTGGCCGACTACCGCGACGCGCGGCTCGCAGTGCCGCTGATTCTTGGCATTGCCTATGCGGCCAGCATTGGTGGCCTTGGCACACCCATCGGCACGCCGCCCAATCTCGTGTTCATGAGCGTGTATGAAGAGGCGACCGGACAACGCTTTGGCTTCTTGGAATGGATGGCCATTGGCGTGCCGGTGGTGGTGCTTCTCGTGCCGTTGATGGCGCTCTGGCTCGGGCGTGGCCTGAAGGATGCACCACCTGCCCCATTGCCCCATTTGCCAGCGTGGAGCAAAGCGGAACAACGCGTCCTTAGCGTTTTTGCCATCACTGCGCTGGCGTGGGTGTTTCGCGAAGTGCCTTTTGGCGGCTGGAGCACGTGGTTGAATGTTCCTCATGCCACCGATACCGGCGTGGCGCTGTGTGGCGCACTCGCGATGCTGCTGATGGGCAATGGCCGTGGCG